>JBDKJJ010000024.1:0-3883 GCA_039796635.1 Bacteroidota bacterium | reverse complement strand
ATACTGTCCCTATGAATAGTTCCAAATTTCAACAGGACAAACTAAAATCCATCCTGTGCTAAAACCGTTCCCCTAGAAGGGGCGGAGGGGTTGATAAGATAAATCCGTCTGGATTTATCTGGCGCCCTACTGGCAAGTAAAAGGGGCGGGTATCCGCCCCAATAAAGAAATAACTGCCGCAAACAAGGTAGTTATAAATTAAAGCCACTATTCAATATGGTGTACCTGAAAAAATCAGGTGCGCCATATCGGAAGGATCAACCAGTAAGGGCGTGGTTTAGGAGGGGCACGTGGCGAAGCGTACGGAGCGAAGCGGAGTAGCCACCGCCATAGTGTACCGAACTATATCCGACCTTTCTGGGATCCGAACGTAGTGGCGGAAAAAAACATACACATATGTACTTTAAAAAACTAATAAAATACTAAAAAAATAAAAGCATCCACAATAGAGGTGGATGGAACGACAAATGGCAATCGTGCCACAAAAGGCTGACAAATCAGCCGACCAACCAAATATGGCTATTTCGAACAGAAATGCCCCAAAATTCGAGGCTGCCCAAAACACGCCTCACAATGCCCATTTCCCAAAATAGGGCTTAAAAATGCCCGAAAAGGGCTTTTAGTGCATAATCGACCCTTGTCTTATTATGCACTCTCGTTCAACTAAATTTATTTAGGAACGAAAAAAACCTAAAAATTAACCTAATTAATTATAAAAATATTAATTTATATTAAATAATGCTATTAGCTTTGTTATAAACAAACCAACCATGCAAAAAAATAATCAAATAATTCAAGCTAGGCCAAAGGGAAGGCCAAAGCTATATGCGGAAAATCAAAAATTTTCTGCATTATACTTCAGAGTTCCAACTGAATTAAAGGATAAACTACAAGCCTACGTAATTCGCGAATTAAAACAATTCCGCGAAGGCTATAAACAAGTTGAGTTATTCAACGAAAATTAAAAAATTAAAAAACTAAGGGTAGCCCCAAAAAAAATTGGGGCCGAGCGGCAAACTCGAAACCCCTCCAATCTCAAATGAAGACCAAAAATGAAGCACGAAAATAATAATTCTGTTTTACAAACAGAAACTTCCAATCAAAATAGTCGTCAAAACGACATAATCTTTAATACGTTACCAATAAGTTCCTCATCATTGCTAGTCAATGAGTTAGAGGCAATTTCGGAAAAAGTAGAAATTGACGAAAAAGAGTTAAAATCTCGTAAAAATCTAGTAAAAAGAGCAAGAGCAAAGTACTATACTTTAAACCTAATGGAGGAACTCCTCAAATTAGATTCTCCCAATAAAACCATGTACCAACGTACAAAAGAATGTGCTTCTCTTCTCAAACAAGAACTTCAAAACCTTTCATCTCGCTATTGCCAGCGAAGGGATTGTATGGTATGCAATAACATACGAACTTCTCAATTAATCGACAAATACAAAATCCCATTTAAAAACTTAGGTCAAACATCATTTACCACATTAACACGACCTAATGTAACTGCATCACAATTAAGTGAGGAAATAATTTATATCAATAAATGGTTTGCAAAATTCAAAAAGAATGTGGATCGATACTCTACTGAAAAAACTTTTTCGGGTATTAAACGTATCGAAATTACTTACAATCCGATTACAGACACTTATCATCCTCACATACACATTGGTCATACGAGCGGCTATGAAAATCTAATAATTAGCAGATGGTTAATTGATAATCCAACTGCAAACATTAAAGCTCAAGATACCCGACAAACTGACGAAAATTCACTTACTGAACTTTTAAAATATGCCACAAAGTTTGTAGGCGGTTCAAAGAAAAAACCGATCGTATATGCTCAAGCATTCGACACAATTATGACCGGCATAAAAGGCAAAAGACTTATTTCTGCCTTTGGCGAATTATACAATATTCCGATCAATGAAAATGAGGAATTTGAAAAATTATCTAAACAAAAATATCATGATTTACCACAATCACATTTTGATTTGTGGTATTACGAAAATCATGACTGGGCTAACATAAAAAATAAAAATCCTGAAAACCTTACTGGTTATATTCCATCAGGAATAAATATTGAATATATTTATTAAACATTAAATCATCAAAACTCATGAAACACAAAACAATGTTCTTGGGCGAATCAGCCAGATCAGAGTTGAATAAATTCAATTCTGTTTATCGCACAATTAATTTAATAACATTAAAAACTAATACATGTACGTACTAGAGCAAACGGTAAATAGACCGATTAAAAATAAAAATCATTATCAATTTAAAAATCAATGCAATGCCATGATAAAATGGCTTGCGCAAAAACACGTATATGTCAAACCAAATTCAATTCGAGGATATTAAATTCGAAATAACTTATCCCAACAATCGTCCTCATATTCAATTTAAACACCTTCCAGCTTCTATCTCAAAAATCCAAATTGATCTGGATCTGCCGATAATTTCCCTTGAACATGCTATCGACGTTTTTGAGAGTTTAATAGAGGAAATTAAGTTAGTCAGGAAAAAACTAAAAGAATTAAAAAGTCGCAATTCAACTATTATGGTTGAACAACTGCGAAAAAATGCATTAGTAGAATTAAGATCTCTGGAGCGTGAATATGTAGTTGCCTTTTTAGCCTCATACGATTCAAATCTTGAAGTATGAGTATAACCTGCCTAAATCCAAAATCAATATTTAATACTTATATTGAAAACTTTGTTATAGTTCCGTGCAGAGAATGTATGCATTGTTTACAAAAAAAACAGTTAGAAATTACATTTCGTTTCGAAGCCACATTAAAAGCTTCATGTCCTTGTAAAAATTTCTATCCATTTTTTGCAACACTTACATTTGATCAGGAGCATTTGCCAATTTCATCTGCTGGATATCCAACTATTCAACGAAAAAAATTTACACAATTTTTGAGGCGTTACGATATGCTATGTAGGCTAAAATATGGTAAAGGAATGTATCCAAAATTAAAATTCCTAGCATCAGGTGAGTACGGCTCTATTGGTCAACGCCCTCATTATCATGTAATCCCAGTATTAGCCGACCCGATTTTATTTGAAAAAGCGTGGTCAATACGTGGTAAGCCATTAGGTTATGTAGATATTCAAACCGAATTCAAAACCAATGCCATTGGCTACACAGCAAAATATATTGCTAAACATGAAAACAATCAACACAATTACAAATGTGTTGAGCCTGAATTCGTCACCTGGTCTCGGGGTCTTGGAAAAGAATATCTCACTTCTGCAATGCTTAATTACTTTCACGCTGATCCCGCAAACCGCAATACGTTGCCTCTTTTAGATGGCGCTAAAATGGCACTTCCTAAATTTTATGCTGACAAAATTCAGTTTACTGAATGGGATAAATATTTACAGCAAAAAAAGGCAAAAGAGTATCGTGAAAAATCAGATAAGGAATCTCTCGCAAATTACTCTCATATCCCTGACGAAAGGGATAGAATTTATGCGCTTCATCTTGACAAACTTGAATTAAACAAAAGAAAAATTCAAAAGCAAAAGGCTGCGTTAAAAATGAAGCAGCATCAAAAATTAAAAACTCTATAAATTCAATCATCACACATGAAAAAGAAAAAAGCAACAAAGGTTTATTCTTGTAAACCTAAAAAATCATCAAAACCATCTACCACAATATCACGAGGTGGTAAACGATGGTAGAAAATAATATTGTAAATTGCATTAGCAATTGCGGTCGTTGAACCGCCAATATGGAAGCGGCCGAGTAAGGCCAAATCACTTAAACACAAAGCACCTATTCGGGTGCTTTTTTCATTCGTAGTATTCTATACTCAAATCATTTTGAGATTCATATAAAAAATCTGCATGCCTATGCGATTTTATTAAAAAT
>JBDKJJ010000023.1:0-3598 GCA_039796635.1 Bacteroidota bacterium | reverse complement strand
AATCAACTGTAAGTGATGTAGTTAATTCAAACACATATAAACTGAGGCTTGGGGCCACTACCTGTGCTGTTGTAATAACATTTCCGGAAATATTTGTACTCAATTGATCTACTTTTAGATGAAGTGCAACGTGTTTAACATCATAGCTGTTCATGTCTGCAATTGATTTTGCAGATGCTTTGCTTTTAGTTATGAATGCTTTTCTTTTTGCATTTGCACAGCTTTCAGAGGCTGATTGGCTAAAAGAATAAAAATTAATCAGGCTAAATAATGCAACTAAAAAATAACGACTCATTGATATTAATTTGGTTTACGAAAATAGATGTTAAAGTTGACTTGAAAATGTATTTATTAAAACCTTCCTTTGCCTACTTTTGTTTTAGTAATTCAAATCAAAGCTATGGCATATCGCAACCTCCAACATTTTATTGAAGTTTTAGAAAAGAATAATGAACTTATTCGCATTAAAGAATATGTAAATCCTGAATTAGAAATTTCTGAAATCACTGATAGAATTTCAAAAGCACCAACTCTCCTCTCTGTTGGAGAGGGGCTAGGGGTGAGGTCAGCTAACAAAGCTTTATTATTTGAAAATACTGGAACAGATTTTCCTGTACTTATTAATTCAATGGGAAGCAAACACCGAATGGAACTAGCTTTGGGTGTTAATGATTTGGATGACATCACAACTGAAATTGAAACGCTTTTTAAAACATTGATGAAACCCAAAGACAATATTTTGGATAAATTGGCCATGTTACCAAAACTTGGGCAAATTGCTTCATGGATGCCAAAAGTGAAAAAAGGAAAAGGCGAATGTCAAGAAGTAATCTTGATGAATCCTGATATGACTAAGTTACCAGTGTTGAAATGCTGGCCTCAAGATGGTGGAAGATTTATTACGTTGCCAGTTGTAAATACTAAAGACCCAATTTCGGGAATCAGAAACACAGGCATGTATCGTATGCAGGTTTTCGATAAAGATTTAACGGCGATGCATTGGCACAAACATAAAGTGAGTGCAAGGCATTTTAACGAATATAAAAAGTTGGGTAAGAAAATGCCTGTAGCTGTAGTGTTAGGCGGCGACCCTGTTTACACTTATGCAGCAACCGCACCGCTGCCAGACAATGTAGACGAATATATGTTGGCTGGATTTTTACGAAAGAAAAAAGTGGAGTTGGTGAAGTGTATTACACAGCCTGAAATGGAAGTGCCTGCTGATGCAGATTTCGTGATTGAAGGCTATGTTGACCCTTCGGAAGAAATGATTTGGGAAGGTCCGTTTGGTGACCACACTGGTTATTATTCGTTAGCTGATTGGTATCCGAAGTTTCATATCACTTGTATTACGCATCGAAAAAATGCAGTTTATCCAGCAACGATTGTGGGCATTCCGCCGCAAGAGGATGCTTGGATTGGTAAAGCAACTGAACGTATTTTTTTAGCCCCGATTAAAATGACAATGGTTCCTGAAATTGTTGATATGGAATTGCCAATGGAAGGAGTTTTTCATAACCTGACCATTGTAAAAATTAAAAAAGATTTTGCAGGGCAAGCTTTAAAAGTGATGAATGCGATGTGGGGTGCTGGGCAAATGATGTTCAATAAAATTTTGGTGGTGGTTGATGGCGATGTAGATATTCACGATTACAAAGCTGTGGCGCAATATGTAAGCGAACATTGTAACCCTGCTACTGATGTGCATTTCAGCGTTGGGCCAATGGATGTATTAGACCATAGTTGCAGCAAAATGGGATTTGGCGGCAAAATGTGTATTGATGGAACGAAGAAGCTGGAAGAAGAAATTTCATCAAATGGCTCAATGGCTCAATTACACAATGACTCAAAAGAAAATTGCAAATTACAGATTGCAAAATTTGAAGAAATCAAAAATTCAAATTTCAATTTGATGAATGAAAAAATCGGTGTTGCAATTTTTGGGATAGAAAAAAATAGAAAAAATCACATCAAAGAATTGTCTGAAAAAATTTGTGCTTTAGATGAAATGAAATATTGTAAAGCCATGATTTTTGTTGATGCTAACATTGATGTAAACTCAATAGCAGATGTTCTTTGGAGGGCTTGCAACAACGCTGATGCTCGAAGAGATGTTTTAGTCTCACATCACAATGCTCAATTCTCAAATCTAATTATTGACGGCACAACAAAAACGTTAGCATACGATAATTTCGACAGAGATTGGCCAAACATTTTAATTCATGATGATGTAACTATAAAAGCAATAGATGAAAAATGGAGTAAATTAGGTTTGGGCGAATTTATTAAATCGCCATCGTTAAAATACAAAAGTCAGATGTATGGTGAAGGAGCGGTGATTGAAAAATAATTTAACCAATATCAGCAATTTCTTTTTCAATAAATTCTCTTACGCAGGCATCGCCACCATTTCGTTGTAAAATAATATGGCATTGTTTTTTTACAGCATTAACGGCATCGGCTGGGCAAGCCGATAAGCCTACTTTTTGTATCACTGATAAATCATTTACATCATCACCTACATAAGCCACATTCTCAAAATTGATGTTAAGTTTTTTTAACCATTCTGTTAATATTTCGAGTTTGTTTTTTTCGCCAATATACAAGTGTTGAATGCCTAACATATTAGCTCGATACTTCACAATTTCTTTACTAATACTTGCTGAAATAATTCCAACTTGAAAATTATTTTTGGTTAAGTATCTAATTGCCAATCCATCTTTAGTATTAAATTTTTTAAACTCATCACCTTTTTCAGTGATGTAAACACCGCCATCAGTAAGCGTTCCATCAACATCTAATACTAATAATTTTATGTTTTTGTTTTTAATCATGATTCGCCTTTTATTAAATTGTTGAAAGTAAGTGCTCCTGAAATTTCATTTTCATTATTTACAACTGGTAAAAATAAAATAGGAAATGAAAATGATTTTACGAAACTTAACATTTCAGCAATGGTTTTATTTTCATTAATCATTATCGGATTTTTATTTACCATATCCATCAATTCTATTTTATCTAATTGATTGATGTTTTTTAAAATTGCTTTACGTAAATCAGCATTGCTGCTTATTCCAGCCATTTTATTTTTATCATCAGTATAAAATACAAATCCTAATTTGTAATCTTCCATTAATTTAATGGCTTCTTTAAAATAAGTTTTTGTAATGGATAAAATAGGTAGTTCGTTTTTTTGCACCATAAAATCTTTTACTAAAAAACTAGATGAAGCTTGTTCGCTTTTTAATTTCAATAAAGCCGAACCCATATTTTTATGCTGCATTAAATAGCTGCCTGATACGCTTGCATATATGCCTAAATCACGAAGAATAAATGATACTTGATTGTTTACACCGCCATCAACATGGATTTTTTTATCAGGATATTGTTTTTTGAATTGACGAATTTTTTGAAAAGTATTAGTATTAAAAGTGCCACCACTTTTGCCAGGTGTGGTTGTCATCAGTAAAATAAAATCGCAAACTGATTTGTATTTTTCAAATACTTCAATTGGTGTATCAGCCATAATTGCCAAGCCAATTTTTGTTTTTGAAAATTTTGGAAATGAAATTTCTGAAGTGAAATTTTCAAATTGAAA
>JBDKJJ010000022.1:0-2819 GCA_039796635.1 Bacteroidota bacterium | reverse complement strand
TGAATTATAATAGCATTAAAATTAAACAATATTTATGATTGTGAGAATTAATTTTTGATAGATGATGACTTGTTACATAGTTGTTTTTTTGAGTAGTAATGAAGAGATATTTTTTTGGCACGGCAGTTGGAAATAGATAAACAAGAAACAAAATTTTAAAAACATTTAAATCTTACTAAAATGAAAAAACATTTACTTTTTGTAGCCGTGTTGTTCGCTTGTAATATCGGTAAGATATTTGCCCAACAACATCATCATCAACAACATCATAACAATCAACATGAAGGTAATCATGGTAACCATCATGGTGGAGGTAATTCTTATCCTGGATATGTTGAACCAAGTTGTCAAGAGCCATTATCTGTATTAAAAATTAATGTTGAATTTCCATATCGTACACAAATTATTATTGATGGAAGAAACTTTGGAACTGTTCAAAATAATTATAATGGTATTGAATTAGCTGCTGGTAAACACTTTGTTCAATTATATAAATTAGGAAATAGAGCTGGAGGATATACAATATTTAATGGTGATATTTGGATGAATACAAATAGCATTGCTACCGGAACATTAACAAGATATAAAGGGCTTGTAATGAATCAAGTACCCATGATGAATCAATGCAGCACAACTGGTTATTATCCTGCTTGTAACTATGCTGTAGATGAACGTACATTTTGCACTTTTAAAAATGTAGTAAAAAATGCTTGGTTTGATAGCGATAAGCAAAAATTGATTTGTGATTTTTTAAGCAGAAATTATGTGAACAGTAATCAAGTTGAACAATTGCTTAGTATGATTGATTTTGAAAGCACTCGATTAAAAATTGCTAAAGAAGCATATACAAAAGTGGTAGATAAAAACAATTATTACACAGTATTCAGTCAGTTTGATTTTGAAAGTAGTAAACGTGAATTAAGTGACTTTATGGCTAGATGTTAAGAACGTTCTTCCTCTGATAAGAGAGGGTTTTTCATAGGTTGTTTTTAGGTAAAAAACTGCACATGGCTATTAAAGCTTTTGTGCAGTTTTTTTTATTGATAAATATTCTTTATACCATTTTGAACTTTTAAAAAATTCTTAAAAAAAGCAAAGATGATTCAATCTCAACATTCTAAGTTTAAGTGCTGAAGAATTGAATTTGTAAAAATGAACTTGGTGAATGCCAATTTCAAAAATTGATTTTCGTTTTCAAACAATATATTTGTATTGAATGGAATTAAGAGAAAACTCGTGGGTAAAAAACTTCCTCAGTAAGTAAGGTAGTTGCATTTTATTAAGCACTTAAATAGATAAAAAACGGGATTATTCAATATTTATAAAAAGTGTAACAACAACAAAAAATAAATTCGGTTTAGGTCAAATTTATTTAGAAAGATTTACTAATCACATTAACCTTGTACGAATCTTCAGTAGTAAGAATGGGAAGAAAAATTTGAAATAACTGACAGGCGAAATATTATAAAAATATAACGTACTACTTCATAGCTATTATAATAACCTAATCGTTGGAACAGACTTTTCACAACCATTAATTTATGATGTTGACATTTCAAATAATCAAGAAATACTTTTATGGCCGATTGTAAATATGATTATTACCCAATTTTTTGTGGTGCCTTTCACGAAAAAATGGTTTTAATTGCTTAATCATTAATATTACAAACGAAGAAGGTAAAACCGCTGAAATTGTAACAGAGGAACTTGCATAAATAGAAAAAGCTTTCTGTCAGTATTATCCATCAATATCCATACTTATCTTTCCAGCATTTACGCAGGTATTGCCTGGCTTCGTTTTCACGGGCATTATTGCCAGGTTCATAAAATTTTGTGCCTATAATTTTTTCAGGTAAAAATTCTAGGTCAACAAAGTTGTTTTCAAATTGATGAGCATATTGATAATCTTTACCGTAATTCATTTTCTTCATCAATTGGGTTGGTGCATTTCTTATGTGTAATGGAATAGATAAATCTCCTGATTTTTTAACTTCAGCTAATGCATTTTCAATTGCCATGTAAGAAGCATTGCTTTTAGCAGAAGTAGCTAAATAAACTACAGTTTGGCTTAATATAATTCGACACTCTGGATAACCAATTACATCAACCGCTTGAAAGCAATTGTTAGCCAAAACCAAAGCGGTAGGGTTGGCATTGCCTATATCTTCACTTGCTAAAATCAACATTCGTCGGGCAATAAACTTAGGGTCTTCACCGCCTTCAATCATTCGTGCTAAATAGTAACCAGCCGCATTAGGGTCGCTGCCTCTTATACTTTTAATAAAAGCCGAAATAATATCATAATGCTGTTCACCACTTTTATCATACAGAGCCATTTTTTTTTGTAAAATTTTCATTACTAATTCATCAGTAATAAAAATTTTTTCAGTTTGATTTACTGATTGAATAATCAGTTCTAATAAATTCAACAACTTACGAGCATCACCTCCGCTCATTTGCAGCAGGGCTTCATGCTCGGTAATAGTAATATTGAATTGCATTAACCATTCATCATGTTGCAAGGCAAAATGCAATAATTGAAGCAATTCGTTTTCTTCAAAATGTTTAAGTACAAATACTTGGCAACGAGATAAGAGAGGAGGAATCACTTCAAATGAAGGGTTTTCAGTGGTAGCACCAATTAATGTGATGATGCCTTTTTCAACTGCACCCAATAATGAATCTTGCTGAGCTTTATTAAACCGATGGATTTCATCAATAAACAAAATTGCTTTGCCAATTTCCTTCGCTTTATCAATTACATTTCTAATATCTTTTACACCGCTTTCAATAGCGCTTAAATTATATATAGGCAAATT
>JBDKJJ010000021.1:0-3159 GCA_039796635.1 Bacteroidota bacterium | reverse complement strand
GTCCAAACTATTTTAGAGTTGTGAAGTGGTAAATGCCGATACAGTTTGAAAATAGTACAAATGAGTGAAACGTCCCGATTTCTTCGGGATGGACTATATTGAAAACGTAATCGGTATTAATCCATGTGAGTTAACAAGACTTATGGTAAATTTTGATTCAGGTTTATTATTACATCCAATAAATGGAATGAATAAAATTTTAAATAGTATTAGTTTAAGATTAAATTTTATTAAGAAAAAATACAAAATTTGTTTTAAGTGAATATTGTAAAAAATAAAAAACCGCCACTAACTTTCATCAGAGGCGGTTTGTATTTGACTAATAACTTACGACTTATTACTTATGACTTTCTTATGCCATCGCCAATTCTTCTACACTTGGGCAAGTGCAAATTAAATTTCTATCACCGTGTGTATCGTTCACACGAGCAACCGAAGCCCAGAATTTTCTTTGCTTTAAGTATGGTAATGGAAATGCAGCTTCTTCACGGCTGTAGCTGTGTGACCAATCATTTGAAGTAATGGCAGCTAATGTATGCGGCGCATTTTTCAACGGGTTATCTTCTCTGCTGAAAGTTGCATTTTCCACTTTTTTTATTTCTTCTCTGATTGAAATTAAAGCATCACAAAATCTATCCATTTCAGCTTTGTCTTCACTTTCAGTTGGTTCAATCATAATTGTTCCAGCCACAGGAAATGAAACAGTTGGTGCATGAAAACCGTAGTCCATCAATCGTTTGGCGATGTCAGTTACTTCAATGCCAAATGCTTTAAATGGTCTGCAATCTAAAATAAATTCGTGTGCCACTCTGCCTTTATTACCAGTAAACAACACATCATAATGCATCATTAATCTGTTTTTCATGTAGTTGGCATTCAAGATGGCATGCTTCGTTGCATTCATGATTCCTTCGCTACCCAACATTTTTATGTAGGCATAACTAATCAACAAAATACTTGCAGAACCCCACGGAGCAGCACTTACAGCCGTTGTTCCTTTTTCGCCGCCAGTGATTTGATAAATATGTTTTGGTAAAAACGGAGCTAATTTTTCATTACAACAAATTGGTCCCATGCCTGGTCCGCCGCCGCCATGAGGGATGGCGAAGGTTTTGTGTAAGTTGATGTGATTCACATCAGCACCAATATTCGCAGGTGAAGTCAAGCCCACTTGTGCATTCATGTTGGCGCCATCCATATACACCAAGCCGCCACAGTCGTGAATTATCTGACAAATCTCTTTGATAGATTCTTCAAACACACCATAAGTGGAAGGATAGGTTACCATCAAACAACTTAGGTTTGAAGCATTTTGTGTAGCTTTTTCACGTAAATCATTCACATCAATATTGCCGATTTCATCACATTTCACAGCAACGATATTCATGCCGCACATTGCTGCTGATGCTGGATTAGTGCCATGTGCCGATGTTGGAATCAAAGTAATATTTCTATGATTATCACCATTAGCTTCATGATATGCTTTGATGACTAACAAACCAGCATACTCACCTTGTGCACCGCTATTCGGTTGCAAACTGCAAGCTGCAAAGCCTGTAATGTCGCACAAATATTTTTCTAAAGTTTTAATCATTTCAGCATAACCACTCATTTGCTCAATTGGCGAAAATGGGTGCATACGGCTGAATTCAGGCAAACTCACCGGAAACATTTCTGACGCTGCATTTAATTTCATGGTACAACTTCCTAATGAAATCATCGAAGTTGTTAAACTCAAATCTTTATTTTCTAATGATTTGATATAACGCATCATTTGGCTTTCAGAGCGATGTGTGTTGAAAATTGGATGTGTTAAAAAAGTAGAAGTTCTTCTTAAATCTTCTTGAATTGAAAATGCGTTGTTATCGTGCAACCATTTTTTCCAATTTAGTTTATTCAATTTTTGATTTTTCGCTTTCGCAAAAACTTTGCAGATGTCTTCCAAATCGCCTTCGCTTGTACATTCATCCAAAGCAATCAAAATATTTTCTCCTTCGTAGCGGAAATTGATTTTTGATTTTTCTGCTAAAGTTTTAATAGCTTGTAAATCAGCACCCACATTCACTTTCACCGTATCAAAATAAAACTCTGAATCAGTTTGATAACCTAGTGATTTCAAAGTTTCATTCAAAATATTGCTGTAAGTATGCACTCGGTAAGCAATCCCTTTCAAGCCTTCAGCACCATGATAAACTGCATACATACCAGCCATGATAGCCAACAAAGCCTGCGCTGTGCAAATGTTTGACGTTGCTTTTTCACGGCGAATATGTTGTTCACGAGTTTGCAAAGCCATACGCAATGCAGGATTGTTTTCAGCATCAATCGTTACACCTATAATTCTTCCCGGAATATTTCTTTTGTATTCATCTTTGGTAGCAAAGAAAGCTGCATGTGGTCCGCCGTTGCCCATCGGCACACCAAATCGTTGTGATGAACCAATCGCAATTTCAGCACCTAATTCAGCAGGCGGAGTTAATAAAGTTAAGGCTAATAAATCAGTTGCCATTACCACCAAAACGCCCGTTGCATGTGCCTTTTCAATGAATGATTTATAATCATTTACTTTTCCATCATGTGATGGATATTGTAAAATTGCTCCAAAAAATTCGTTAGATAATTCTGTTGTTTTAAAATCGCCTAATACCAATTCAATGTTTAGTGGAGTGCTTCTTGTTTTTAAAACTTCAATGGTATGAGGCAAAGTTGATTCATCAACAAAAAATTTATGTGCATTGCCGTTTGCATTTTTATTGCCAGCATTATACAACATTATCATAGCTTCGGCAGCAGCAGTTCCTTCATCCAACAACGATGCATTTGCAACAGGAAAACCTGTTAAATCAGAAACCATTGTTTGATAATTCAACAACGCTTCTAATCTGCCTTGTGCAATTTCTGCCTGATACGGAGTGTACTGTGTGTACCAACCTGGATTTTCAAAAATATTTCTGCGAATTACACTTGGTGTAAACGTATCGTAATAGCCCAACCCAATGTATGATTTGAATACTTTATTTTGTGAAGCCAATACGCTAGCATGATTTAAATATTCCATTTCTGTCATGGCATCACCACCCACTTTTGGTATTTTTTTTAGGCGAATAGAAGCAGGAACAGTTTCGTCAATGAGCTTATCAATGCTCTTTACACCAATGG
>JBDKJJ010000020.1:0-6437 GCA_039796635.1 Bacteroidota bacterium | reverse complement strand
GTTGAAAGAAATTTTATATGATTTTGTACCTAAAGAAATATTTGATAGACCCAAATGGGGATTCTCAATCCCTTTAGTTAATTGGCTAAAATCTGATTTGAAATATTTAATAGATGATTATTTAAATGAAAAAGTAATCACAGAATCAGGCTTAGTGAATTATGCTGTAGTAGATGACTTGAAACAAAAATTTAATAGTGGTAAATTCGATTATTTATATAACCGACTTTGGCTATTAATTGTGTTACACATGTGGAAGAAAAAATAATTTATTTAGTAATCGTAATTGATTCTGACTGAACAACATTACTAAAATTTCCAGCTCTATCTTTTAATTTAAAACTAAAATTAGTTGTTTCAGATGTACTATTAGTATTCAACAAAATAGTATTTTTTAATACTACTGAGAATTGCCCTTGCACCACAATGTTTGAATTCAGAGGTGCTACTGGTGGAATGTGATAACGTTCAACCAAAGATGAATTTCTGTTATCAATAACAAATAATGAAAGTGAATCAGCCGAAATATCTCCCACATTCCCATCACCATCTGTAAATTTTAAGGTAAATTTTATGGAGTCGCTAAATTGTTTTACAGTGGTTGGTGCTGCACTAATAAATTCAATTTCAGGTGTAGTTGAAATAGGTGGATTAATTGTGGGTTGACTATCTTTTTTACAAGCCATCAATAAGCAAATTGCTATACTCAATAAATACAAAATTTTAATTCTCATTTTAAAAAATTAAGGTGCTACTACAAATGAAAAATAACTTTGCAAATAAAAATCTAAACCTGATGAAGGTATTTCAGTTGCAGAAGTATGCTGACTATCTTTTGTGTAAACCTTCATATATACTGGCGTTCCAGGCGTAAATTGATTTGTATTTATTGTGAATGAATAAAAATAAGGTTTATGAGTACCAAACAAATTATCCATCCAAACCGCAGTTGAATTAAAGTTTAAATTCTGATAATTAGCTGCACTAAAATCAGTAGGGTTTGTTGAAAATTTAATTTTATTAAAAGTAAATTGAGAGGGAGTTTCCGTATCATCATACAACCCAATCCAAATAGTTAATAATGTATTATTGGGAACTAAAAACGGCATAAAAGTATTTCCATTTCTTATCGTATCAATACGATAAGAAGGATTTAATCCATTAGGAATAGTAGCTACAATACCAAAGGTTTGTGGTGGTGAGTTAGGCAAGCCTGCAATGTTACCAAATACATCAGGGGCACCTGCATTTATCCAATTTGTAATTTGCTGAATTTGAGAGCCCGATAACATTTTATCATACAGAGGCATTCTACCAAGTACACTATCATTTGTCAAAATTCTTTCATGCAGCCAACTCAAAGTTGCATCAAATGGTTTCACTCGATAAGTAAAAGTATTGCTAACATTATTTTTTTTTACAGGTTGTAAAACCATTGTATTGTAAGCACTTTGAACAGTTCTGAAATCAGGCTCAAAAGCTCCATCATGACAACCAGGTACAGCACATTTTGTGGCTAACAAATATTTATGAATGCCAACAAAACTATTGCTATCAATATTTACAGGTGAAATTGATGTTGGATATTTTATTGACGAATAAGGATTTTCAGGCAAGCTTGGTGTTGAACCATCCACGTATTTTTTTTTACATGAATTAATTATCAGCATGAATGCTGCACTTAACATCAATACAAAAAATACTTTTTTCATTTTTCTAAAATAATTCCAAATTTAAAGAAAATCTTTGATTAAATTCAGAAAACTATGCAACACATAAACTTAATATTAAATCAATATTCAACTTACCTCCAACATCTTTCCTTGCTGAACAATTTTAATAAAATGTAATTAACTAGTTAATGGTAGTATGGTGCAATCATACAATAAACAATTACGCCAGTAACAGTTACATACAGCCAAAGTGGTAAAGTAATTTTTGCAATCTTTTTATGCTTATCAAATTTTTGTTGCAAGCCACGTGATAGTGTTATTAATATCAATGGCAGTATTACAGCAGCAAGAATAATATGTGTTATTAAAAGAAAATAATAAACAGGTCTTATCCACCCTTGGCCTTCAAAATGTGTTTCTTCAGATAATGTATGATAAACAACGTAAAGAATTAAAAACACAGCTGATAATGCAAATGCGGCTATCATTGTTTTTTTGTGTGCATCAATTTTTTTATTGACTATAAAAATGAATCCCACAATTAAAAGCACACTTACTACAGCGTTCAGAATTGCATTTATAAAAGGTAGAACTTTCAAATTTAATTCGCCTAAATCAGGTTTAGGTATTAAGTACATTATTGTAACTGCAATCGGGATTAAAATGGATGGCAATATGATAAGCCATTTATGATTTTGTTGTGTATTTGTCATTTTATTAAAATTTAAAATTAATTTTTAGGCGGTTTTAATTCATCTACGTCTTTAGCCAACTCTTTCAATAAGCTAACAATATCTTTGTTTAGCTTTTTAATTTGCATGCTATCTGTAGCATTATAAATGCCTCTAATAATGCGGTGATTATCAACTAAAACTACATTTTCGCTATGGTCAAATGATTCAGGACCATCAGATTGAACTGCTAACAAATAACTTTTCTTACAAAGATTATAAAGTTCATCTCTTGAACCTGTAACGAAACTCCATTTCTTTTCATTCACCCCAAATCTTTTTGCATAAGCCTTTAAATTTGGTATGGAATCATGTTCAGGGTCAACGGTGTGAGAAATTAATTTTACATATTTCACTCTTGAATATTCTTCTTGAACTGCTAATAAATTTTTTGTCATTTTAGGGCAAATAGTTGGGCATGAACAAAAGAAAAAATTAGCTATATAAATTTTATTTTTGAATGAATCATTGGTGATAGTATCGCCATCTTGATTAACTAATTTAAAATCGGCAATGGTATGATACACTTTTACTGAATCAAAAACTCGTTTACCGTTTTTAATGTATGATGTATCTTTCAACATCGGATAATACATTTTTGGCAATGCTTGAGGTAAGCCTAAAAATACATTATAATACAACCAAAATCCTACTGGAACAAAAACGGCTATCATCAAGCCTAATATTGCATTTTTTCTATTACCCATATCCTTATTTTTTGAAAGTATGCAAAGGTAGTTCAAGAAAATTTGGTGGCAAATATTATCAAACAAATAATGCCAATTGCCATGCTTTGTTTAACTAATCATTTAAATGGTGTGATTTATTCTCTAACACATTTGATAAATTCCAATCAACTTTTTGTTTGAATTCAAATTTACGTTCCTTACAATTTTCAACTTGACAAATACCGCAAGCCTTTGGTTGACAGGGGTCAGGGTGAATAAAAAATTCAACCCTATTATCAAAATGTTGATTCAACAAACTATCTAAAAGTTCCATTTGCTCATGCGTTTGTTCCAAATTATTATACCATGGCAAAGTAATATGGCAATCAACATGTAAAAATTTACCAAATTTTTGAATGCGCATATTATGTACATCAATCCAATTATTAATTCTGTTTTTATTTATTACATCAATAATTTCCTGAGCAGTTGCAAAATCAATTTTATCTAATAATCCATCTAATGATTCAATAATTAATTTATACCCAGTATAAACAATGAAGCAACTATAAATAATCGCAATTACACTATCTAACCAATATAATTGAGTCAGCTTGATTAAAAGAAGCCCGATAATTATTCCTGCGCTTGTGTAAGCATCCGTTTGCAAATGTTTACCATCAGCAGTTAAAGTAAGCGAATGTAATTTTTTTCCTTTTTTAATTAAATATCTACCTAACGCAAAAACCAAAATGCCCGATAGAGCAATCAGAATTATTCCTGTATCAATTTTTAAAATTTCATGCTGATGAATGATATTATGAAATGATTCATAAAGAATCCATATTCCTGAAATTAAAATCAAGCCACCTTCAAATCCAGCGCTTACATATTCAATTTTACCATGACCATAAGGATGATCGGTATCTTTGTTTTTTGATGAATAATAAATGCTAAACCATGCAAATAGGCTTGCAACAATGTTTACAATACTTTCTAATGCATCAGTTAAAACTGCGGCTGAATCAGTTAGAAAGTAAGCTGCAAATTTTATTATAGTTAATACACAACCTAACAGCAAAACAATTTTTATTGCCTTTATTTTTTCATTGTTAGATAGAATTTCTTTTGTCAAAACAAAATCAATTTAAGGTTTAATAGGCTCAGATACTGCCAAAGTAATTTCTCTTTCTATAGTGGTAAATTGCCCTTCAACAACTTTCCCTTTTTTATCAACCAACTCTAATTTTATTTTTGATACACCCATTGGCAACCCTTGAATTAAAAAAGGTTTCCAAACATTCAACATAAAAACTTTACCATTAATTGTAGCTTTTACTCTATTTGTTTTTTTTGAAATAGTAGTATTAACTACATAAAAATCTAAAAGAACATTTTGAGTATCAGCACCAATATAAAATCCTTTTGGGCGACTAAAAAACAACATAGGTTTAGTAATATCATAGTCAGGTAATTTTGTATTGCCACTTTTGATTTGCTTTAATACATAAGCCTTTTTTGATTTAATACTTTGATGATATGACCTTGATAAAAATGCTAAAACAATATGCGGCCCTTGTGCAAATGTTGTTTTAAACTCAGGCTTGTATAATGCTTCATAAGGTTTATTATCAACTATAAAATGAATGTGCTGACCTTTTGCTGAATTGGCACAACGCTTTTGTGAAGCATCTGGTGTTTGATTTCCTAACACATAATTCTTTACATCAAATTTAAACAGCACAGTATCTGGCATTCCTGCACTTACAATATTCATTGATTTAATACTTAATTCTGCATCATCAAAGTCATTTGATTCAGCTACTTCGGTAAGCTTAATATTATCCTGAATCAATACAACTTGCGCCTTTAAATTTGATACAGCAAATAATAAAATTGCCATTAAAATTACCCTCTTCATTGTCATTATTTTTTTCAAAATTAGTATTTTATGCTATTCATTTTCATTAAAAAATTACCCCAAAATAAAAACTGTTGGTCGTTTGTTTAAATCAGGCAAATTAATTTTCCAATCTATCATTTTTTTTGTTTGTAAAAACTCTGTTGAAAGCGTTATATCAGCTGCAATACAAAGCAATGTACTAGGCATGCAATTCGAAATCAAATCAAGCAATAATTGATTATTTCGATAAGGTGTTTCAATAAAAATCTGAGGTTGATTTTCTTTATTTGCAATAGATTCAAATTGTTTTATTTTTTTTATTCGCTCATTTTTTTCAATCGGCAAATAACCATTGAATGAAAAAGATTGACCATTCATACCACTTGCCATTAATGCCATTAATATTGAACTTGGACCAATTAGCGGAACAACTTTAATATTTTTTTGATGTGCTAATTTAACTAATGCTGCTCCTGGGTCAGCAATGGCAGGCACTCCAGCTTCACTAATAATTCCGCAATTTTTTTCAATAGCTATTTTTACAAATTGTTGCAGTTCATCATGTGTTGAATCTTTAGTAAGTAAATGCCATTCAAAATCATCAATTTTTTTTTGCACCGATATTGCTTTTAAAAAATGACGAGTTGTTTTAAAATTTTCTGAAAAAATCACATCGCATTTTTCAATCATGTTTCTAATTTGAACTGGAAGAAGCGCTTCGTCAGGATTACCTAAATGAGTTGGTATTAAATAAATCATTCTATTAATTATTTAGCATAAAATAAAATCGAAATCTATAAAACAAAAAATCCAAAATTCAACTTATGAATTTTGGATTTTATTTCTTCAATAAAAAAAATTATTGATTTGTTGGCATATAATTCAAATCATTATTCTTTTTAAGTTTAATAACTCCAGTTGCATTAAACAATAAAATTAATGGATACATAGGATCAAACTCATGCCATTTAAAACCAAAGTTTGCTCTACCACCATATTGATGATGATTGTTATGATACGATTCACCCCACATTAAAAAATCAAATGGTAATAAATTTTTTGCTGTATCATCTAATTTAAAATTTGTATATCCATATCGATGAGCATACCAATTAATAATTACCCCATGTACTGGCCCCATAATATAATGAATAGGTAATAACAAATACCACCAAGCGTTTGGTGCAAAATAGATATAAACCAATGTGTACAAAACACCCCAAGCAATACGAACTACCCAACTATCAAATATTTTTTCAGCAATAGGCCATGTAGGTACATTTTTTTTATAGTTAGGGGTAACGTCAGTAGCTCTGTCATTTAAAATATCATTGTATCTAATTTTTGTTTTCCACATCATATCAAATAAATTTTTCGAAAACGATGGTGAATGTGGATCATGCTCAGTATCCGCATGAGCATGATGTAAGCGGTGCATAATACCATAAGCCGAAGGGCTTAA
>JBDKJJ010000019.1:0-4118 GCA_039796635.1 Bacteroidota bacterium | reverse complement strand
TTATAGTTTGTTTGTTTTTAAGGTTTTAAACAATTTTCAAATTTATAAATTATTGCCTATTCTTTAGTTATAAAATGCATTTTTTTTCGATTAAAATTCAACATCAAGTTGTTGCAACTTTTAATACTTAATTTTATTTCGTTTTCGTTTAATAAATTAGCTTTATCCTATTATTATTCGCTACTTAATTTTAATATCGTTTTTGTTATTTCCTTGGTTTGCAAATGCGCAATTCAAATCGAATTATCATTCAAAAAAAATAATAAATAAAGGCATAAATATTAAAATTGATTCATTACCAATTGTTGAAAAATCAGTTCTGATTTTTAATAATAAACACCAAATTCTGAATGATTCACTTTTTAAAATTGATTTTATTCATTCAAATATTCAATTTAGTAAAAGATGCAATCTTGATACTTTCAATATCTCATACCGCTGTATAAACTTTAAGCTAGATTCAATTTATTTTCATAAAAATCCAGCTTATCAAATTCCACTTCATGGCTTTATCATCAATCCATTTGAATACAAACCTGATGAAAATTTAAAAACAATTTTGGATTTTGGTTCAGGCTTGAATTATGCAGGAAGTTATACCCGTGGATTATCATTTGGTAATGCCCAAAGTTTAGTAACCAATAGCAGTTTTAATTTGCAGTTAAGTGGTAAAATAGCTAATGATGTGAATATCACAGCTGCCATGACCGATAATAATATTCCAATTCAGCCTGAAGGCAACACTGCTCAAATACAAGATTTCGATAAAATTTTTATCAAAATGCAACGCCGAAATTTATCAATGGTTGCTGGTGATTTTGATTTTCAACGCCCCAATTCTTATTTTTTAAATGCTTATAAAAAATTACAAGGCATACAAGTTCAAAGTATTGATACTTTTGGATTTGATGAAAATTCACCACACCCTCTTCCTTTGGAGAGGGCAGGGGTGAGGTCGGCAAAAAGAAAGAATTTTCATCAAAGCATAAACAGCGTAACCTTTGCAGGAGCTATTGCTCGTGGAAAATATGCCCGAAATCAAATTCAAGGCATTGAAGGTAATCAAGGTCCTTATAGGTTACAAGGTGCTAATGGCGAAACATTTATTATCATATTAGCAGGTAGTGAAAAAGTTTATTTAGATGGAGTGTTGCTGAAACGTGGCGCTGAATATGATTACACGATTGATTATAATTTAGGTGAATTAATTTTTACTGCCAATAGATTAATTACAAAAGACAAGCGAATTCAAATTGAATTTCAATATAGCGATAAAAATTATTTAAGAACTACAATTTTTGCAGCTGATGAATGGAAGTATAAAAATGTTACATTAAGAATGAATTTGTACAATGAATCAGATGCTGCCAATCAACCACAAGAACCATTTAAGAAAAATGAAAAAAATATTTTATCGTCAGTTGGAGATAGCATTCAGCAAGCATTTATAGGCTCATCAACTTTAGCCGATTACGATGTAAATAAAATTCTGTATCGAAAAATTGATACTTTGATAAATGGAAAAAAAGATTCAATTTTTGTTTTTTCAGCAAATAAAGATAGCAGTTTATACACCGTTAGTTTTACAAATGTCGGTTCAGGTAATGGCGATTATTCACAGCTGAAAGCCGCAGCCAATGGCAGAGTTTATACTTATGTAGGAAAACTAAAAGGCAATTATTTACCAGTTGTAAAAATAATTGCACCCAATAAACAAACTGTAATTACCGCAGCTTTGAGCTATCAAACCGAATTTCAAAAAGTAAATTTTGAAGCAGCTGTAAGTCAATATGACCCTAATTCACTTTCAGTTATAAATAACAATACGCATACTGGTGCAGCTTTAAAAATGAATGCTGAACAGCATTTTAATTTGCTTAAATTAAAACAACAAACTAATGTAAGTTATGAATTTGTTGAAAGCAGATTTAAGCCAGTTGAAAATTTTAGAACATTAGAATTTAACCGTGATTGGAGTGTAAATAATTCTATTTTGAAATATAACCAACACATATTTTCGGCTGGTGCAAATTTGAAAATTTCAAAATCAGCTATGCTACAATACAATGCCCAAGCCTTATTGGTTGATTCATTGTATAGCGGAATAAAACATTATTCAAAGCTATATTTTGAAAAAAATAATTTTCACTTTGATGCAGGTGGAAGTGTTTTGAATTTTGAAAATATAAATACAAAAGGAAATTTTATTCGTCCTGAAGCACATCTATCAAAAGTGATTTCAAAAAAAATTGATTGGAAAACTGGTTTGAATTGGAATCGAGAACAAAATATTCAGCATCAAAATGATACTCTAACTCATAGTAGTTTTTGGTTTGATAATGTTGAATTGTTTGCTACAAATGCTGATACTTCAAAAAATAAAATCTCATTAAATGCTAACAGAAGATGGGATAATTTAGCCCTTAATAATGCCTTTCATCAAGTATCAAAGGCTGATGCAGCCTCATTAAATTTTGAAACGAATACTAATGAAAATAGTAAACTTACAGTTGTTGCATCATATCGGAATCTTACAATTTCAGATACTTTATTAACCAAACAACGAAATGAAAATACAATGTTGGGCAGAACAACTTATTTTTTAAAAGTATTTGATGGATTGATAAATTTTGAAACTTTATACGAAGTGGGTAATGTGCAAGAACCGAAACGTGAATACACTTTTTTGAAAGTGCCCGATGGAACAGGAAAGTTTGCTTGGAATGATTTAAATGCTGATGGTATTCAGCAATTAAATGAATTTACTGAAAATGATTTTCAAAATAAATTAAGTTATAATAGAATACTAACGCCTACATCAAATTATGTGAAAGCAAATCAAGTGCAATGGAATCAATCTATAAACATTGAACCTGCAAATTTTTGGGCTGAAAAATATGGCGCAAAAAAATGGATGAACAGATTAATTCTTCAATCCAATTTACAAATAACGAAGAAAAGTTTAACAGCAGCAGGTTTCAAAAGCTATGAACCAATTAGTTCAATTGCTGATTCATTAAAGGTTTCAGAGCTTCAATTATTTAATTCAACATTATTTGTGAATAGAAACAGACCAGGCTGGGGGATTGATGTAGGATGGTTGAGTAATCTTCAAAAACAATTATTGAATTATGGTTTTGAAACTAGATTGAAAAAAGAATTTACATTTCATACTCGGTTAAGTATCAGCTCCAAACTCAACAATACCAATACTTTTCAAATTGGGAATAAAGGTAATTCAGCGCAATATGTTTATAATCAAACTTTTAAATTGAAATACTATTTTATTGAACCAAAAATAAACTTATACTTAAATAAAGATTTCAGAGTGAGCATGGCTGCTTCTTTTAAGAGTATTTTAAATATTGAAGTTCAACCAAAAGATTCAGCATTAGTAAAAAAAATTACTACTGAATTAAAATGGAATGTGTTAAACTCAAGCGTTGTAAATGCATCATTTTCATTAGCAGCTGTTGAATATAATCATGCTACAAATACGCCAGTAGCGTATGCAATGTTGGAAGGATTACAAAAAGGAAGTAACTATTTATGGTCAGTTTCAATTGAAAGAAAATTAGCAAACAACATTGAAATGAGCATTATTTACGATGGAAGAAAAACAGGAACAGCAAACATTGTTCATACTGGCAGAGCTTCAATAAGAGCTTTATTCTAATCATTATTTTTTCGTAACAAAATACAATACCCAAAGCCAAATTAATCCTTTAATTAAAAAGAAAAGGAAACCAATAACTCCTACACGTTTGAACCATTTGATGAAATTTTCTTTCATAAATTAAACAGATGTTTACATTTTTTCAGGAACTTCAATTCCAAGTAATTTCATAGATTGATTAATGACATTTGCAACCATTTCAACCAAATGTAATCTGAATTGAATTTCATTTTCATTGTCTGCTTTCAATACACTTAGTTTATCATAGAATGAATTAAATTCTTTAGCCAAACTATAAGTGTAATTAGCTATCACAGCAGGATTATGTTCTTTCCCAGCTTCTTCAATTTTAGTTGGGAATAAATATATTTCTTGAATCAATGCTTTTTCAGAAGAATGTAGAATATAATTTTTTATTGATTCTTCTAATGTAATTCTTTCT
>JBDKJJ010000018.1:0-2604 GCA_039796635.1 Bacteroidota bacterium | reverse complement strand
GTCCAAACTATTTTAGAGTTGTGAAGTGGTAAATGCCGATACAGTTTGAAAATAGTACAAATGAGTGAAACGTCCCGATTTCTTCGGGATGGACTATATTGAAAACGTAATCGGTATTAATTGAATAAATCGTATTCGAATTTAAACTAAAAAGGCAAACAGAAATGTTTGCCTTTTTAGTTTTCTATTGATTAATTATTTTTAGTATTACTAAATTGAATTCCTTTCTTTATTAGAAAATATACAAGAGCCACAGGTACTAATGTTGAAACACAATATCCAAATCTATATCCAATTATAGCCTGGTTTAAAGATTCTAATTAAGTTATTAAAAAATTAGGCGAACCTCAAAGGTTCGCCTAATTTGAATTTCATCTCAATACTCAATTCTCATATTTTTTTTTACGCATCAATTCTTGCATACTTCGCATGTGATTCGATGAAAGCCCTACGTGGAGGCACTTCATCGCCCATCAACATACTAAAAATTCTATCCGCTTCAGCAGCTGATTCAATTGAAACTTGACGCAATGTTCTAGTTTCAGGATTCATAGTTGTTTCCCATAATTGTTCGGCGTTCATTTCACCCAAACCTTTATAGCGTTGAATATTTACTGAATCATCTTTTCCGTTGCCAATTCTTTCCACTGCTTGTTTTCTGTCCGCATCATTCCAAGCGTATTCAAACTCTTTTCCTTTTTTCACCAAATACAATGGCGGCGTAGCAATGTAGATATAACCACGTTCAACTAATTCTTTCATGTAGCGAAAGAAGAAAGTGAGAATCAAAGTGGAAATGTGTGAACCATCCACATCGGCATCGGTCATGATTACGATTTTGTGGTAACGCAATTTTTCAATGTTCAACGCCTTGTTATCTTCTGCTGTACCAATGCTCACACCCAAAGCAGTGAACATATTTTTGATTTCTTCGTTGTCATAAATTTTGTGTTCCATTGCTTTTTCAACATTCAAAATTTTACCACGAAGTGGCAGAATAGCTTGATACTGGCGGTTTCTACCTTGTTTAGCGGTTCCACCAGCCGAATCTCCTTCTACTAAAAATATTTCAGAAACGGCAGGGTCATTATCTTGACAATCAGCTAATTTACCTGGCAAGCCGCTACCAATCACACTCTTACGTTGTACCATTTCACGAGCCTTACGAGCTGCATGACGAGCTGTGGCTGCTAAAATTACTTTTTGAACAATCGTTTTTGCTTCCTTCGGATGTTCTTCCAAATAGTTGTTCAACATCTCACCAACGCATTGGTCAACTATTCCTGTTACTTCATTATTACCTAATTTAGTTTTTGTCTGACCTTCAAATTGTGGTTCAGGAACTTTTACCGAAAGCACTACTGATAAGCCTTCACGGAAATCATCACCAGCAATTTCAAAATTTACTTTTTCAAATAATTTATTTTTATCAGCATAAGATTTGAACGAACGGGTTAATGCACGGCGCATACCTGCTACGTGTGTTCCACCTTCAATCGTGTTAATGTTATTGACATAACTGCAAACATTTTCAGAATAGGAATCATTGTATTGTAATGCAATTTCAACTGCAATATTATCTCGGTTAGCTTCAGCATAAATTGGGTCAGGAATCAATGCTGTTCGGCTTCCATCAACAAATTTCACAAATTCAACTAAGCCGCCTTCACTCATAAAAGTTTCTTGAATGAAATTGCCTTCTTTGTCTTTTTCACGTTCATCAATTAAAGTAATTTTTATGCCACGATTTAAAAATGAAAGCTCACGAATACGAGCTTGCAAAGTTTCGTATTTGTATTCGCCTGTAATAAAAATACTTGTATCGGGCTGAAACCAAACCTCAGTGCCTGTTCTATCAGTTGTACCAATTTCTTTTACGGCATATTGAGGCTTACCAATTTTATATTCTTGTTGAAAAATCTTTCCTTCACGAAAAACGGTAACTTTCAAATCGGTTGATAAAGCATTAACACAACTTACACCTACACCATGCAAACCGCCTGAAACTTTGTAAGTGTCTTTATCAAATTTTCCACCTGCATGCAACACCGTCATTACAACTTCTAATGCTGAACGATTTTCTTTTTTGTGCAATCCTGTAGGAATACCACGACCATCATCCTTCACTGTGATTGAATTTCCTTCGTGAATATGCACATAAATATTTTTGCAATACCCTGCTAAAGCCTCATCAATAGCATTATCTAATACTTCATAAACTAAATGATGCAATCCTTTTGCACCCACATCACCAATATACATCGCTGGGCGCATACGCACCGCTTCCAAACCTTCTAATACTGTGATTGAATCAGCGCCATAATTATTGGGCTTTACTTCTTTGTTCTCTTCCATTATTTTGTTGCTATTTTTTTATTCGATTTGATGAAGGAAAAGCATTAATACATAATGCTTTTAAAACTTTTTTTGATGTGTTAAAAATAGTAAATATGGTTGGATTATGGGTAATATTTTTAATGTTTATTTTATTCACAAGGATTGGAAATTGTGGAAAAAAAAAGCGGACTAAGAATAGTCCGCAATTTATACACAAAACAACATGAAACGTGTGGAAACACAACTAACCACACTCCCATTACTTTA
>JBDKJJ010000017.1:0-9000 GCA_039796635.1 Bacteroidota bacterium | reverse complement strand
GCAGCTTCAAATGATTTGATAGCATACTTCCCTGTAACTGGTAATTCTTTGCCTGGGTCAATTTGAATTTCTTCATTCCATACCTCAATTACATTTATCTGTTTTGCTATCGCTTTTTCAGTTGAAGGAATTACGGTGAAATTAAAATGATCCATGTGTAAATGCTTACGCCACCATGCTAACGACTTTTGCGAAGCATAAATTACTGGTGTACATAAATTTAGCATAGCAGGGTCGGCAAAAGTTTTTAAAACCACTTCAGGGCCTATGCCATTCAAATCGCCTATTGAAATTCCTATTTTAATCAAGGTAATAATTTTTAATACTGCAAAGATGCATCAATAATTGAAACACTGATTAAAAAAATAAAAGGAAACTTGAGGGGTAACTTGCCACAGTATTTTTTAATCAAAATATGTAACCTTTTTTCGGAACGAACAATATATTTAATAATGATAGTTCCTTTAAAAATAGTTTAGAAAAATATTATTACATTCAGTACAATAATCAGATTGGCAGTATAAACACGAAATAATGCTGATAAAAAAAATGGACCCATAATTAGTGTTTGCGGCAGTTGAGCTGAACAAATCCTTGAAAATTTACAATACCTTTTTATTTATTGCTTTTGATTTGTAATTATCATTTTACCTGCATTGTTTCGGGCTGCTTCGGCTTTGGCAGCATCAGCGGCTTTTTGTTGGTCGGTTCGTAGTTTGATTATTTTAAATTCAATTCTTCTGTTTTTTTCCATTTCTTCATCACTGCATTTTACATTATCTCTACATCTATTTACAGGCTTACTTTCACCATAACCTTTACCTACCAATCGGCTTTTTTGAATGCCATGTTTTATTAAATAATTTACAGCTGCCTGAGCTCGGCGTTCACTTAGCCATTTGTTGAATTTAGCTGAGCCTTTGCTATCGGTATGAGCACTTAATTCAATATCAATATTTTGTTGGTCTCTTAATTTTTTAACTAAAGTATCAAGCACTTGTGCCGATTCTTTTTTAATCAAGAAGCTGCCAAAAGCAAAATATATATTTCTGATTTTTAGTGGGTTGTTAGCTTCCATTGATGAAAGAACATAATCTTTAGTAATGCCTGTTCTTTTCTTTTCAATTTTTGTTGTATAGTTTTCTTTTAAACCACGATATGATTTTTTTCCTGTACGAATTAAATATTCATTACCACCTTTTATACCATCTATTCTATAATAGCCATATTCATCTGTAACAGCATCATAAACGGTTCCATCAGCTTTATTCGTAACTTGTACTCTAGCTCCTTGAATTGGTTTTTTTGTAGCTCTGTCTGAAATTATACCTTCAAAAAATAATTTTGGGTTATGACTTTTCCATTCATAAATTCTTTCCTTTCCGCTTTTATTTGACGAAATCCAACCTGTTGATTCATCGTTAGGGTTTGCTGTAAAGCAATAATCATCATGTGATGTGTTGATAGGAATATTTAGGTTTTCAGCATTTGAAAAACGTGTGCTACCATCCCAATTTGAAACAAAAATATCTAAACCTCCTAATGAATAAAAACCATCGCTTGAAAAATAAAGTGTGTTATCTTTTGTTAAAAACGGAAACACTTCATTGCCTAATGAATTTACTTCAGGCCCTAAATTTTTAGGCTCTGACCAATCGCCATTTTCTGTTTTATAGGTGATATATAAATCTGAACCCCCAAATCCACCGTTTCTATCTGAAGCAAAAATCATTTTGTCACCATCAGCATTTAATGTTGGGTGCATTACTGAGTAATCATCACTATTAAAGTTTAGCGGCATAGTGTTTACCCAATTACCATCTTCATCACGTTCGGCTGAATATATTTTCAAAACATTTTCAACTTTCACTTCATTTTTATTGCTTGATTGAACCAAAGCTGTACGAGTAAAATAACAGATTTTTCCATCTGCTGAAAATGTACAAGGCCCTTCATGAACTGGTGTATTTATTTTTCCCTTTAATCTAATTGGTTTTGAATACTCTCCATCAGATGCAGTATCTTTTACGGTGAAAAATAAATCTAAATTACCAACAGTTTTGCCCCAAGGATTTTTCTTTTTATCAGCATTGTCAACTGATTCAGTTTCGCTGCAAATAACAATTCCGTTATCTAACGGAGCAGCTCCAAAGCGTTCGCCAACGCCTCTGATGATGGTTTCGTTAACCTCAAATAAAGTAGTATCTTGATGAAACATGGCTGTTGAATCACAGCTTTTCATCATTATTTTTGCTAAATCACTTTTGAAATCAGATAAACTATCATAAGCTCTAAAGGCATTTTGAGCATCATCATATTTTTCATTCATCATCAACATTTTGCCATAATTCAAATAATCTTCAGGCTTAACTCCGCCTTTGAATTTACCATGAATTAATTTAGCATAAGTAAGTTCAGCTTTTTTTGTTTGATTGGTCAATCTATAGCCTTCAGCAAGCTGACGCAATGTTTTTGCATCCTCTTTTTTTGCATCCAATACCTTTTTCAAATAGTAATTGGATTTGTCGTATTGCATTTGGTCGTAAGCAGTTGTACCAATTTTGCTGTTGTTAGCGCATCCGCTAATTACAGCTGCTACCACAACCAACAACACGATTATGTGAGATGATTTCATTTATTTTGAAAAGATACTATTGAAAAAATTTCAGCAAATTTAACCTTATATATCAAATCTTGGTATTAAAACTATAGAATATTCCACAACAAGTAACAAAATTGTATAGTAGGTTAGAATATTGGCTTTGAAGTAAGAACAATATGTTTATTGATTTCCTGATTTTTGAATTTGTTTTATAAATATTTGCCAAATAAATTAGTGCTGAAAAATGATAAATGTAGAAGATGGATTTTTAACTCAAGGTAAGCGTAAGGCTTTGGTTGAATTATTAAGAACGAAAAATATTACCGATGAAAAAGTGCTGCAAGCAATAGGGAGAGTAAAGCGACATATGTTTTTTAGTAATGAATTTCAAATTCATGCTTATGATGACAAACCTTTTTCAATTGATGCTGGGCAAACCATTTCACAGCCTTATACAGTTGCATTTCAAACTCAATTATTAGAGTTAAAACCATTAGATAAGGTTTTGGAAATTGGAACAGGAAGCGGTTATCAAGCCATTATTTTAGCTGAATGTGGTGCTAGAGTTTTTTCAATTGAACGCCAAAAAGTACTTTATGATAAAACCAAACCGCTGTTGGCAGCATTGGGGTATGATAAAATAAAATGTTTTTATGGAGATGGTTTTAAAGGTGTGCCATCTTACGCCCCTTATGATAAAATAATTATTACAGCGGCGGCGCCTGAAATACCTGAAGATTTAAAAAATCAATTAAAGTTAGGCGGCTATTTAATTATTCCGTTAGGAACTGAAACTAGCACCATGATTCGATTAAAAAAAATATCTGAAACTGAATTTGCCGAAGAACAATTTCATGATTTCAGATTTGTGCCTATGCTGAAAGGTACAAATCAATAAATATTTTTAGATGATTAAAAGCTCAATATTGGGGGCTTAAATTATTTTTAAAAAATAAGATGCATAAAACTACCTTTGCATAAATTATCATCCATGGGATTTTTTGATTTTTTTAAAGGAAAAAAAGAAAACACCGAATCGCTTAACAAAGGGTTAGAAAAAACCAAAGAAAGCTTTTTGGGAAAACTTACCAAAGCAATTGTAGGCAAAGCCACTATTGATGATGAGGTATTAGATAATTTAGAAGAAATTTTAATTGGTGCTGATGTAGGTATTGATACCACTTCAAAAATTATTGATAAAATTCAGCATAGAGTTGCTAAAGATAAATATGTCAACACATCTGAATTAAATTCAATTCTTAAACAAGAAATTTATTCCATTTTTGCCGAAAAGCCAACCATTGAAAATGTATTGGAACAAAATCAAAAGCCTTATGTAATAATGGTTGTGGGGGTAAATGGCGTGGGCAAAACTACCACTATCGGCAAACTATCTAACAAATTTAAATCAGCAGGAAAAGATGTGGTATTAGGTGCTGCTGATACTTTTAGAGCAGCCGCTGTTGAGCAATTAAATATTTGGGCTACAAGAGTTGGGGTAGATATTGTAAAACAACAACAAGGCGCTGACCCAAGCGCTGTGGCTTTTGATACCGTACAAAGTGCTGTGGCAAACAAAAAAGATATTGCCATAATTGATACCGCAGGCCGATTACACAATAAAATAAACTTAATGAATGAATTAAGTAAAATAAAACGTGTGATGCAAAAGGTTAGAGACGATGCACCTAATGAAGTATTATTAGTATTAGATGCAAGTACCGGACAAAACGCTATTGAACAAGCTAAGCAATTTACTGCCGTAACCGATGTTACAGGTATTGTATTAACTAAATTAGATGGCACAGCAAAAGGCGGTGTGGTATTAGCAATTGCCAATCAATTTAATATACCAGTTCGCTATATAGGCGTAGGTGAAAAAACGGAAGACCTTCAAGTGTTCGATGCCAAATCATTTGTTGATGGGCTGTTTGGGGAGTAGATGATTTTCATTCCTCCTTACTCACCCGATTCATCAGTATTTACAACCTTTGCAAAGTGTGATTTATTTTTCTTTTTGTCTTGAAACAAAAAGAAACAATAAAATCAAGATAATTTAAAATAGCTATATAAAATTGGCTATGCTCAACACAAAAAACTTGTCAGCTGAATTAATTTTATTCTTTAAAAATAACCTGACCCCTAATCTAACCACATGAAAACGGTCAATCACCTGTTTACTATTTCCAAAATTATTTCGAGCTGCTAGTGCCATATTGGGAGCCATATCCATGGTAATTTCTTTTACGATGGTTCGCTTTACTATTGGTATTATTTCTAATACTTCTTGTATTATACCAATTCCAACAACAAAATAGTCCAAACTATTTTGGAGTTGTTTGGTGGTAAATGCCGATACAGTTTGAAAATAGTACAAATGAGTGAAACGTCCCGATTTCTTCGGGATGGACTATATTGAAAACGTAATCGGTATAAGTAGCAAATTATTAATTATGGCTCTGTCTGTTTTTACACTTTGAGTTTCCCCTTATTGAGTAATTCAGAAATAAGTGTAAGTTTTTGAATTGGTAAATTTCGGGTATTAATTTTCATCAAGGGTTTGTTTATTTAACCTTTATCAAAATATAATGTGTAAAGAAAATGATTAGTAACTAATTCCATTTTTTAATTTTTACTTTTGCATCTCAAAAAAAATAAATCATGCAAGCAGTTTATATAGTAGATGCATTACGTAGCCCAATTGGTAAATATGGCGGCACATTAAGTTCGGTTCGTCCTGATGATTTAGTAGCTACCGTAATTAAAGAATTAGTAAAACGCAATGCTTCATTTGATGTAAATGAATTGGAAGAAGTGATATTAGGTGCAGCTAATCAAGCTGGAGAAGATAACCGTAATGTGGCTCGTATGGCGGCTTTGTTGGCAGGTTTGCCAGTTACGGTATCGGGCAATACAGTAAATAGATTATGCGCTAGTGGTTTACAAGCCATTATGGATTCGTATCGTGCTATCAGCATTGGTGATGGAAATGCTTATATAGCAGGCGGTACAGAAAGCATGACTAGAGCGCCATTTGTAATGGCAAAATCAGAAACTGCATTTGGCAGAACACCTGAAATGTATGATACTACTATCGGTTGGCGATTTACCAATAAAGCATTAGCGGCTTTGTATCATCCTTATGTAATGGGCGAAACGGCTGAGAATGTAGCTGAACGTTGGAAAATCAGCCGACAAGAACAAGATGAATTTGCCTTCACTTCTCAGAAGCGTTATCAAGCGGCACATGAGGTTAATCGTTTTGCTAATGAATTGGTAAGTATAAAAGTGAAACAGGGCAAATCTGAAATTGATTTTAATAAAGATGAACATCCAAGATTGAGTACATTAGAAGCTTTAGCTAATTTAAAACCTGCGTTTAAAAAAGACGGAAGTGTAACAGCAGGCAACAGCAGCGGTGTGAATGACGGTGCTGCGGCATTATTATTATGCAATGAAGAAATGTTGAAGAAATATAATTTGACCCCAATGGCTCGAATTGTAAGTGTAGCGGCGGCTGGCGTTGATCCTGCTATTATGGGTGTTGGCCCAATTCCTGCTATGCAAAAGGCTTTGAAACGTGCAGGCATTACTACTAATGATTTGGATTTGATTGAATTAAATGAAGCGTTTGCTTCGCAAAGTATTGCTTGTGTTCGTGATTTAAATTTAGATACTACCAAAGTAAATGTAAATGGTGGTGCGATTGCTTTAGGTCATCCATTGGGATGCAGCGGAGCAAGAATATCTACTACTTTATTACATGAATTGAAAAAAAGAAAAGGCAAATATGGCGCTGCTACAATGTGTGTAGGAGTTGGTCAAGGAGCGGCAATTGTGTATGAAAATTTGAAATAACTTTTTTAGAAGCACAAATATAATTTACGTTTTGTAACTATAAAAAAGGTTATTCAGGCGCTATTATAATAATAATGCATCAATTGTTTTTAAAAAATCTTCATCTGTAGGTTTTGTTTTTGAAGCAAACTCAGTAACTACTTTACCTGATTTATCTACAATAATTTTATGAAAATTCCATTTCACACTATTATCAGTAGAGCCATTCAATTCTTTTTTAGTGAGAAATTGATATAAAGGATGCATATCATCACCCTTTACCGAAATTTTTGAAAACATAGGAAATGTAACATTGTATTTTGATGTACAAAATGATTTTATTTCTTCATCAGTACCAGGTTCTTGCGCAAAAAAATTATTGGCAGGAAATCCTAAAACCACTACACCTTTATCTTTGTATGATTCATAAAATTTTTCAATGCTTGCATATTGAGGCGTAAAACCACACTTGCTGGCTACATTTACAAATACAATTACTTTTCCTTTATATTGATTCAGAGAAACCGAGTGTCCGTCAATATCATTCATGGTAAAATCATATACTGACTTTTTATTGCTGTTTTCAGCTTTAAACGATTGAAAAACCAAAAAACTAAAGAACGAAATAGCGGCTAATAGCAAGGCAAATTTTAATTTCATATATTACTGATTTTAATTAAGTAGTATAACAAAGATATTTATTATTTGTTTCCTTTTAAATATGCATTTGGTTGCTTACTTTTGCGCCTCAAAAATTTTTTGATACAATTATATGAGCAACGCAATAAAACCAGAAGAAATTTCGGCGATACTTCGCCAGCAATTAAGCAACTTTAATACTTCAGCCGAGTTAGAAGAAGTAGGTACCATTCTAATGGTAGGTGATGGTATTGCCCGTGTGTTCGGATTGAACAACGTACAATATGGTGAGTTGGTAGAGTTTGAAAACGGTGTACAAGCAATTGCTTTAAACCTTGAAGAAGACAATGTGGGTGTGGTATTAATGGGTTCAAGTGCAAATATTAAAGAAGGCGACAGAGTTCGTCGTACTGGCAAAATCGCTTCAATTAAAGTAGGTTATGGTATGGCTGGTCGTGTTGTAAACACATTAGGTTTACCTATTGATGGTAAAGGCCCTATCGCTGGTGATACTTATGATATGCCTTTAGAACGTAAAGCGCCAGGCGTTATTTATCGTCAGCCAGTTAAAGAACCATTGCAAACTGGTATTAAGGCTATTGATGCCATGATTCCAGTAGGTCGTGGTCAACGTGAATTAATCATTGGCGATCGTCAAACTGGTAAAACAACTATTGCTATTGATACAATTATCAATCAAAAAGAATTTTTTGATAAAGGCGAACCAGTTTATTGTATCTACGTAGCATGCGGACAAAAAGCATCTACAGTAGCACAAGTTGTAAAAACTTTAGAAGAAAAAGGTGCAATGGCTTATACTACAATTGTTGTAGCATCTGCCGCTGACCCAGCTCCATTACAATTCTTTGCTCCGTTCTCAGGCGCTGCAATTGGCGAATTCTACAGAGATTTAGGTAAACCAGCATTAATTGTATATGATGATTTATCAAAACAAGCAGTAGCTTACCGTGAAGTATCATTATTATTAAGAAGACCTCCAGGACGTGAAGCTTATCCTGGTGATGTATTTTATTTACATAGCCGTTTGTTAGAACGTGCAGCAAAAGTTATCGCTCGTGATGATATTGCTCAAAACATGAATGATTTACCTGCTTCAATTAAGCATTTGGTAAAAGGTGGTGGTTCATTAACAGCATTACCAATCATTGAAACACAAGCTGGTGACGTATCTGCATACATTCCAACTAACGTAATTTCAATCACTGATGGTCAGATTTTCTTAGAATCTAACTTATTCAACAGCGGTATCCGTCCGGCTATTAACGTGGGTATATCAGTTAGTCGTGTGGGTGGTTCGGCTCAAATTAAATCAATGAAAAAAGTAGCTGGTACTTTAAAATTAGACCAAGCTCAATATCGTGAATTAGAAGCGTTCTCAAAATTTGGTTCTGACTTGGATGCTGCTACTAAAGCAGTGTTAGATAAAGGTGCACGTAACGTTGAAATTTTGAAACAAAAGCAATTCAGTCCGTTTTCGGTGGAAGACCAAGTAGCCATTATCTACTTAGGTACTAACGGCTTATTGGGTGCTGTGCCAGTAAATAAAATTAAAGAATTTGAAGAAGAATTTTTAAGTGCTATGAAAGCAAACCATAAAGATATTATGGCTTCAATTGCTAAAGGTAATATTGGTGATACTGAAATTGCAGCTATTACTAAAACAGCAAATGATTTAATGGTTCGTTATAAGAAGTAGTTTTTATTAACCTGTTACTAATTTCTTGAAATATAAAATCCCGAAGCAGCAATGTTTCGGGTTTTTTTTATGGATAAAAATTAATAATACCGATTACGTTTTCAATATAGTCCATCCCGAAGAAATCGGGACGTTTCACTCATTTGTACTATTTTCAAACTGTATCGGCATTTACCACTTCACAACTCCAAAATAGTTTGGACTA
>JBDKJJ010000016.1:0-4187 GCA_039796635.1 Bacteroidota bacterium | reverse complement strand
TATGGCTTGGGTTAAATCGGTTTGCGGAAGATTAGAAAGCCGATACAGATATTCTAAAGACATTGTTTACAACAATTATCCTTGGCCAGAAAATCCAACGGAAAAACAAATTAAAGCTATTGAAACAGCAGCACAAAAGGTTTTAGATGCAAGGACAGAATTTCCTAAAAGTTCTTTATCTGATTTATACGACCCGTTGACAATGCCACCAGTTTTAATAAAAGCACATAACGAGTTGGACAAAGCAGTTGATTTGGCTTACAGACCGCAACCGTTTACAAGTGAGGCCAACAGAATGGTGTTTTTATTTGAACTCTACGAAAAATATACAGCAGATATTTTTACTAAAGAGAAAGTGAAAAAAAGTAAAAAGTAAAACATTTTATTTCAACTCATTTTCCCATTTACTTACCACAGTTGTAGCTACTGCGTTTCCTAACACGTTTGTTGCCGAACGACCCATATCCAACAATTGGTCAATTCCCATTAATAACAATAAGCCTGCTTCGGGTATATGAAATGTAGCTAATGCCCCTGAGATAACAACTAATGAAGCTCGTGGTACACCAGCTATTCCTTTACTAGTTACCATCAAAATTAAAAGCATACTTAATTGCTGAGCAAAGCTTAATTCAATATGATAGCATTGTGCAATGAACAAACTTGCAAATGTCATGTACATCATGCTTCCATCTAAATTGAAGGAATAACCCAATGGTAATACAAAGCTTACAATTTTATTGCTACATCCAAATCTTTCTAATTGTTCAATTAATTTCGGAAAAGCTGATTCGCTGCTTGCAGTGCTAAAAGCTAATAACACCGCATCTTTAATATTGCTGATTAATTGAAATATTTTTTTACCTGTAAATAAGAAGCCTAAGGTTACTAATATTATCCAAAGCAAAATTAATCCTAAATAAAATTCGCCAATTAACTTACCAAATGTGATTAATACCTCTAATCCGTTTTGGGCAATTGTGCCACTTATAGCAGCAAACACAGCTATTGGAGCAAGATTCATTACAAAAGTTGTAACCTTTAGCATGATATGCGTTAATGCATCCATTGCTTTAATGATTGGTTTTGCAACCTCTGCCATAGCCGCACAAGCCATTCCGAAAAAGATAGCGAACACTATAATTTGTAAAATTTCATTTTCAGCTAATGCTTTAAATACTGAAGTAGGGAAAATGTGAGACACAAAATCAGAAAAATTAATTGATGTAGATGAAACTGTTGACTTTACAGCTTCTTCAGCCATTGGCACATTTGCCATACCAGCACCAGGTTGAAAAAAATTAACCAACAACATTCCTAATGAAAGCGAAATAATAGTGGCAAATAAAAACCAAGCTAATGTTTTACCTCCAATTCTTCCTACAACTTTCACGTCACCTAACTTTGCTACACCTGCAATTAATGAAGCCAAAACTAATGGCCCAATAATCATTTTAATAAGGTTTAAAAATATTTTGGTAAGTACTGAAATTTTATCAGTGTAAAAAGCAACGTCAGTTTTTCCGTCAATGGTATTATTGTTATGAATTAATGCTCCTACAATAATTCCAAATATCATAGCTCCAAAAATATAAATGGTAAGTCTATTTTTTTTCATCAATAAAATATTTGAATGCAAAATAAAAACTATCTGCCCAATCTAAGTATGAAGTAATAAAATTTTTGAAACTATAAATACAATGAAAACTTAGTAGTAGGATTTTTTCTTAAAGTCGCCACGTTTCCAGGCTTTAAAAAACTCAGCCCAAGCTAACGGATTAAAAATATTTTGTGGTGGTACTTGACCTTTATAATAATAAGTGCTTGCATAATTTCTTAAAAAAGTATTAGATGCTTCTCTTCCATCAATTGGCACTGAGATAGTTAAATCATCGCTACTCATTCGTTTCAAATTTTTTAAAGCTCTATCCATATCATCATCAGGCACTTTAGCTTCTAAAAAAGCCTTTTTAAATTCTTCAGGTTTGGGATATGGACGAATAATTGTTACCGCCAAATTTATGGTATCGGCTGACATCAACTGCATCATACTATATCGAGCATCAGGCAAATAATATGGAATTACAACCAACTTTTTTTTGTATCCAATATATGAAAAGTAAATACTATCACCTTCAGATGCAGCAAATGAAAAGAAACCATTGATAGTTGAATACGAACCTTTGTTAATAGTTTTATCATAAATCAATGCAAATGGTAAAACCTCTAAACTATCACTACTTAGAACCATTCCACTAAATTGAATAATTCGTTTTTCTTTTATTTCTTTTTTTTGAGCAAATGCAAAAAATGAAATAAAACAAAGCGTTGCAATAATAATATATCGGGTTGGATTCATTTAATAAAACAAAAGTAAAACGACTTTTGCATGATTGTATTGCATAAATAAAATAAAATGTGAACAAAATTAGAACTTTAATTTTCTGACTTTAATCATCTTTTGTTTTGATAACCCACATCGAAATTGAGGTTTGAATTTTGAAATATTTACTCAAAATTATTTTTATCTTAAATTCATCTCTAAGAATCAATATTGATAAAAAATGAAATGCCATTATTTCCAAACAATTTTTTTTCTACCAATTTTTTATTCTGAAAAACAGGAGATTTAATTCCTTTCTTAATATTCATTTCAGTATTTGTAATCACTAATGCTTCATCCCATAAATCAGCAACAATAAATCTTTGCAATAATTTTGCTCCACCTTCAACTATTAATGATGTAATATTTTTTTCAAAAAGTAAATTCATTAATTGGTCTATAATTGAATTATTAAAATCAATTTTTACAAATTCTTTCACACCTCTTTTTTCATGAATCGATTCATTTAAAATTAAAGTTTTAAACTCATCGGCTAACAAAAAATGAGTTGGTGGTAGTTCATTTTTTCTATCCATTACAATCCTCAATGGCTGATTAACTCTCACTCCTAGCCTTGCAGTAAGTTTTGGATTATCATACAAAGCTGTATTAAATCCAACCATAATAGCGCTTTCATTACTACGCATTTGATGAATTGCTAAATCAACTTCACTATTTGAAATTTTAATAGCCTTACAATTTTCAGCAGCAATAAATCCATCATTGGTTTGCGCCCATTTCAAAAAAATATATGGTCGATGCTTTTGATGAAATGCAAAAAATCGTTTATTCAATTGTTTGCAATCATCTTCCAATACAGGATAAATTACTTCAACTTTATTATCCAATAATTTTTTAATTCCGCTTCCTCCTACTTTTGGGTTTGCATCCACACATCCAACTACAACTTTTTTTATTTGATGTTTTAAAATCAAATCAGAACATGGCGGTGTTTTACCAAAATGATTGCATGGTTCAAGGCTAACATATAAAGTACTATCAGCAATATATTTTTTATTTTCTTCAGATACAGAATTTATGCAGTTTACTTCGGCATGTGCTTCGCCATATTTTTGATGCCAACCTTCACCGATAATTTTATTATCATGCACCAAAACCGCACCCACCATAGGATTTGGTGATACTATACCCAAACCTTTGTAAGCTAAGTCAATGCAACGTTGAATAAATATATTGTGATTCATACAATTTTTATGAATGTAAATTAATGCTGATTTAATTCGACAATTGCCTATTTATTGAATCTTTTCTAAATGACTCCAATCGCATTCTTTCATATTTTTGGGTTGTTACACTATCAATTAATTTAGATAGAGATGAATCTACTGTTACAATTGATGGAAAATTATTGTTGTATTCAACATGAGAATGACTATTACAATTAGAAGTACTTGCAAATATTCTGAATACAATAAATAAAATTACTAAAATATACCTAACAGAAGTAGGTACCCAAAATTTTTGCTTAGTTCCTCCATCGACAAAAACTTCATGATTCTTTTTTATTAAGTCGGCATAATCAGGATGTATAATATCTAAAAGATAAGTAAGCTGATGACTAATTCGAACTGAATAGCTTTGCTTTAGTTTTTGCAATTCAACTGATACATTAATTGCTGCGGCAGTAAATGAATTAATGTTTTCCGAAAATCCGTGTGGCAATTTTGAAATAAATTTTCCAAAATCATTATACACCCATCTTTCAAAATCAGGATTTGAATTACAATTTTCTTTATTCGTGTTTTTAAAAAGTTTTGTTCCTGAATCAATGAATAACCTCATA
>JBDKJJ010000015.1:0-9289 GCA_039796635.1 Bacteroidota bacterium | reverse complement strand
ATATATCCAATGATAGGAATCAAAATAAAATTCATTAGTAAGGTAACTGCTGCTCCACCCAAAGTAATATAAGTGCCCATAATGGTTTGGTTGGTTAGTTTGTACCAAATAGTTAGGTTGTAATAAATACCTATGCAAACATTTGCCATCAATAAAATAGGAACTACTGATAAACCAACTCGGTAATCAGCGCCCACAAAATATTTTACGTAATCAATAAATAACATAGTGCCTAACACAATTAACAAACAGGCAGCTACAAATATTTGCATCACCTTGGCATAAATATCTTTCGAATCGCTTTTTTCGGCATGATTAAAAAAGAAAGGTTCGCCTGCCATTCTAAAGGCTTGTACAAACATGGTAATGATTAATGAAATTTTATAACAAGCTCCATAAATGCCTATTTGTGCCTTTCTGGTAAGTTCATCAGGCAATAAAAAGTTTAATAAAACTCTGTCGAAAGTTTCGTTTATCATGCCACCCAAACCCACGATTAAAAGAGGCAGTGCGTAAATCAACATTCTTTTTAGTAACACTTTATCTATTTCCCATTTCATATTGAACCAATGTTTTACCATCAGTAAAAAAGTGATAATGCTTGCCAATAAATTAGCTATGAAAACATAGCTGATTCCTATTTCAGAATGGTAGGAAAATACACCTGATAAATGCGGTGCAATCTGAATAAAAAACACTACTGAAAAAATATAAATCAGAATGTTAATCAACTTGAACAAAGCAAATTGAATAGGTCGGTTTTCTTGTCGTAATCTATTAAATGGAATAGCTACAAGCGTATCAAAAAATAAAATGCCATATACACACCACATTATTTCAGGTCGGTTTTCGTAATGTAATTTATGGTTGATATAAGGTGTGAAAAGGAATAAGATTAACGTGAATAAAACTGTGCTAATCAGCAAAGTGATATTTGCAGTTGAAAATATTTTTTCTCTGTCAGCATCTTTCTCTTGGCAAAATCTAAAATATGCTGTTTCCATCCCGAAGGTAAAAACCACATTTAACAAACTCACATAGGTATAAACCTCAGTATTGATACCATATTCAGCAGGCAGAAAAAAATTGGTTAATAAAGGCGTAAGCAAGTAATTGAGTAATCTACCCAAAACACTGCTCAGTCCGTAAACGGCTGTTTGCCCGGCTAATTTTTTTATAGCACTCAAAAGATGTATTTTTGCGAAGCGAAAATAAGCATTGCAAACAACTCTTAAAGATTATTTTACTGAATACTAAACATTTGTGGAGTTTGTATGTTAATTTTGCAGAAGAAAAAGAATGACAAAAATCATGTTAAAATTACCTATATATTTAGACAACAATGCAACAACACCCATGGATCCGAGAGTGTTGGATGCTATGATACCTTATTTTACTGAAAAATTTGGTAATGCAGCTAGTAGAAACCACCAATTTGGATGGGTTGCTGAAGAAGCCGTAGATTATGCTCGTGAGCAAGTAGCTAAACTAATTGGCGCTGATGAAAAAGAAATCATTTTCACAAGTGGTGCAACCGAAGCGGACAATTTAGCGATTAAAGGTGTGTATGAAATGTATGCTCAAAAAGGCAATCATATTATCACTGTAACCACTGAACACAAAGCGGTTTTAGATACTTGTCATCATTTAGAAAAACAAGGCGCTCAAATCACTTACTTAAAAGTAAATGCTGAAGGCTTAATTGATTTGAATGAATTAGAAAATGCTATTACTGAAAAAACAATTTTAGTAGCTGTAATGTATGCCAACAATGAAGTTGGTGTTATTCAAGATGTAAAAAAAATTAGTGAAATCTGTCACAGAAAAGGAACTTTATTTTTTACTGATGCTACACAAGCGGTTGGTAAAATTCCTGTAGATGTAATTAAAGATGGTATTGATTTAATGGCTTTTTCAGCACATAAAATGTACGGCCCTAAGGGAGTTGGCGCATTGTATGTTCGTAGAAAAAACCCAAGAGTAAAAGTTACTGCACAAATGGACGGCGGCGGACATGAAAGAGGAATGCGTAGTGGTACTTTGAATGTTCCGTCAATAGTAGGTTTTGGTAAAGCTTGTGAATTAGCAATGACTGATATGGAAAGCGATACTGCAAGAATCATTGCCATGAGAGATAAGTTGGAAGCAGGTTTAACGCAGTTAGAAGAATCGTATGTAAATGGAAGTAAAGAACATCGCTTGCCACATGTTTCAAATATTTCATTCAAATATGTTGAGGGCGAAGGTTTGATGATGGGCTTCAATAAAAATATTGCATTATCATCAGGAAGTGCTTGTACATCAGCATCTTTAGAACCATCTTATGTTTTGAAAGCATTAGGTTTGGGTGATGATTTAGCACATTCAAGTTTGCGATTTGGTTTAGGAAGATTCACCACCGAAGATCAAATTGATTACACCATCAAAGCAATTTCAGAAACAGTTTTAAAATTACGTGAATTAAGTCCGCTTTGGGAAATGTTTAAAGAAGGAATTGATTTGAATAGCATTGAATGGGCACACCATTAATAATTTGCTAATTAGCTGATGTGCTAATCTGCTAATTTAGGGATAAAAACAAAAATTCAATACGCTAATTAGCACATTAGCATATTATCACATTATCAAATTAAGAATATGGCATACTCAGAAAAAGTTTTAGATCATTATAGCAATCCTCAAAATGTAGGAACATTAGATAAAAATAAAAATACAGTAGGTACAGGTTTAGTTGGAGCACCTGAATGCGGTGACGTTATGCGTTTGCAAATTGAAGTTGACCCAGCTACTCAAATGATTACTGATGCAAAATTCAAAACCTTTGGATGTGGCTCTGCAATTGCATCTTCATCGTTAGCAACAGAATGGCTAAAGGGAAAATCAATTGACCAAGCCATGAATATTGATAACATGGATATTGTAGAAGAATTAGCATTGCCACCAGTAAAAATCCACTGTTCAGTTTTAGCTGAAGATGCTATCAAAGCGGCTATCAATGATTACAGAGTTAAAAACGGTTTAGCGCCATTAGAAGAAAAGCATTAATTTTTCGAAAACATGAAATCAAAATTTGAACTAGATAAAGAACAGAAAAAGGAGTTGGGCAAATTCTTGATTGATGTAGCTAAATTAATTTTCGGAGGGGTCGTTTTAGCAAGAATACTAAAAGAATCTACAAGCACTCTTTCGGTAATGCTTTTTGGATTATTTATTATAGCTTTGTTAGTGTTTTCTGGATTAATATTATTAAAAGAAAAAAAAAAATTTATGGATACGGGTTGGATAATTATTTATGGCTTTGCCGCATTTTTAGCAATAGGTAGTTTGTTGTATGTAAAACTTACTGAACATCCATATAATGCTAAAGAAAAAAAAGCACATCAACACTAATTTTTATGATTCACGTTTCAGAAAAAGCATTGACACATGTTCATGAATTAATGAACGAAGCAACATTAGACCCATCTTATTTTTTAAGAGTTTCGGTTGTTGGTGGTGGCTGCTCAGGATTATCCTACAAAATGGATTTTGACAACGAAACCCAGCCTAAGGACCAAATTTTTGAAGACAAAGGTTTGAAAATTGTTACTGATATGAAGAGTCTTTTGTACTTAATGGATACCGAATTAGATTACAGCGATGGATTGAATGGTAAAGGTTTTCAATTCATCAATCCTAATGCTAGTCGCAGTTGTGGCTGTGGTGAAAGTTTTGCAGTGTAATTTTTTTACAACAATATAATAATATAATAAAAGCGAATCTAAATTTAGATTCGCTTTTATTATAGCAACTTAAAACTAGTTATAAATAACTAGCAACTTACTTCTTTCCCCATTTCATATTTTTACCATTGAAAACAGCACTATTGCCTAACTCTTGTTCAATGCGTAATAATTGATTGTATTTTGAAATTCTATCACTACGGCTTGCAGAGCCTGTTTTTATTTGTCCGCAATTTAATGCTACCGCTAAATCTGCTATGGTGTTGTCTTCAGTTTCCCCACTTCTATGACTCATCACACTGGTGTAACCTGCTCTGTGTGCCATGTCAACAGCATTAATAGTTTCAGTTAACGAACCAATTTGATTTACTTTTACTAAAATTGAATTAGCCGTATTGCTATCAATCCCTTGTTTCAAACGGGTTACATTGGTTACAAATAAATCATCACCTACTAACTGAATTTTGTCGCCTAATTTTTCTGTCATCAATTTCCAACCAGCCCAATCATCTTCAGCAATTCCATCTTCAATGGATACAATTGGATATTTGTTGCACCAATCAGCCCAATAGTTCACCATCTCTTCGCTGCTCATCGTTTTACCACTTGACTTTTTGAAGACATACATTCCTTTTTCTTCGTTGTATAATTCACTACAAGCAGCATCCATAGCAATAAAAATATCGCTACCAGCTTTATATCCAGCAGCTTCAATCGCTTGTAATACAGTTTCAATAGCTTCTTCATTGCTTTGAATATTTGGCGCAAATCCGCCTTCATCGCCTACATTAGTGCTATATCCTTTTTTGCTTAATACTTTTTTCAGGTTGTGAAATACTTCAACGCCCATGCGCAATGAATCGCTGAACGAAGCAGCATTGGTAGGCGCAATCATAAATTCTTGAAAGTCAATTTTATTATCGGCATGTGCACCACCATTTAATATATTCATTAATGGCACAGGCAATGTATTAGCATTAGCACCACCCACATAACGATACAAAGGCAACCCAGCCGCCTGTGCTGCGGCCCTTGCTGTAGCTAAAGAAACAGCTAAAATAGCATTAGCGCCTAATTTCGCTTTGTTATGAGTGCCATCTAATTCATTCATGATGGCATCAATTTTATTTTGATTAAAACTGCTCATGCCTTTTAAAGCTGGAGCAATTTTTTCATTTACATTTTTCACAGCCGTCAAAACGCCTTTGCCTAAATACACTTTAGCGTCAGCATCACGAAGCTCAACAGCTTCATGTTTGCCTGTTGATGCACCACTCGGAACGGCAGCTCTGCCCATCATTCCATTTTCTAACACTACATCAGCCTCTACGGTTGGGTTGCCTCGGCTATCTAAAATTTGACGGGCAATAATTGATTTGATTGTACTCATATAATTTCTATGCTTTAAATAATATTAAATTTAAGTGATCGATTCTCGAAAAATCATTATCAGCGGACAATAATGGTAAATCTAGGTAAATAGAAGAGGCGGCAATTATTGCATCAGGCAACTTTATTTTTTTTTGCTGCCTAATTTTAATTACTTCTTTTTTAATATTTTCATTGATATCTATAACTACACATTCATTTAACAAACTCTTAATTACTTTTTGTTCGCTTGTTGTTATTCCTTTATGTCCCAACAATTCTAGTTCAGTAATAAATGAAATAAAAATATGTTGTTCAGAAATACTCTCGGCTATTGTATGATTGCCATTAAGTAATAGTAACAAAATATTGGTGTCAACAAATAAATTACTTCCATTCATTTCTCATCTCTTTTTGAATTTCAATTGCAGATTTTGAAAACTTAATTTTTCCTAAATATTTTTTAGCGTTAATTTTTTTTTTGCTTTTTACTTTTGAAAGCAACTCTTGAATTGTAGTAATTGAATTAGTTGACTTTAATAACGTGACCATAGCGCAAAGATATTTTTTAAAACAAATTTGAATAATATAAATTAATTTTTCAAGTTACAAATATACTGAAAAAAAAACTTACTTATTTACACCTACAAACGGGTTGAAATTCTTTTCATCACCAATTGTTGTGCTTGGGCCATGACCGCTATAAACTATGGTTTCATCAGGCAAAGAAAATAATTGTGTATGAATACTTTGAACTAAAGTTGAAAAATCGCCACCCGGCAAATCGGTTCTACCAATGCTTTGCTGAAACAAGCAATCGCCACTGATTACAAACTTTTCTTTTTCAAAATAAAAACTCAAGCTACCTGGCGAATGACCTGGCGTAAACAATATTTTTATTTTTTCATCGCCAAAAATTAAATCTGAATTTTCATCAATTAATGTATCAGGTTGTGGCGGTGCATCGCATGGCACACCATATTTTATACTCACTGCTAATGCCGAATTTAAAACTGGTAATTCTCTTTCATGCAATAAAAAAGGAACATCAGGAAATTGTTGCTTTAAATATTGCAAACCAAATATGTGGTCAAGGTGTGCATGTGTATTTAAAAAACTAATTGGTTTTAGTTTGTTTTGGTTGATGTAATTTAATAAAGCCTTTTTTTCTTCTTCAAAATAGCATCCAGCATCAACAATAATGCATTCATTAGAGCTATTAACAAGCAAATAAGTGTTTTCCTGAAAAGGATTAAAAGAAAAAGAATGAATTTGAATCATGCCGCAAAAATACTTTTTACTTTTGTGCATCTCAAACAAAAAAACAGAATTGAAAAAAATAGATGCTTATATTGTTAAGAAGTTTATTTCCACTTTCTTTTTTGCTATTATTTTATTTCTGACAATAGCCACTGTGATTGATTTGGTAGAACGAATTGATGACTTTTTAGAGTGTAATGCGTCTTTTTCCACCATCGTTATCCAATATTATTTGCCTTTTTTACCTTGGATTGGCGCTCAACTTTTTCCATTGTTTGTGTTTTTATCAGTAATGTTTTTTACTTCCAAGATGGCTGGTCAATCCGAAATTATATCTATGTTGGGCAATAGCGTAAGCTACTACAGAATCCTGCGCCCATATTTGGTTACAGCATTATTTCTTTCTGTGGTTTTATACTTTGGTAATCATTATTTAGTACCATGGAGTAATGCCAAAAAACTTTCCTTTGAAAATACTTATTTTCATGGTGGTAGAAAAGAATCAGCTCAAAACATTCACCTTCGGCTATCTAAAAACGAATATATATTTCTTGAAAACTACAACCATGCTGAAAACGAAGGTTACAAATTTGGTTATGAAAAATATAAAGATGGCAAACTGAACTTTAAACTTACTGCTGATAGAATTGAATGGAACTATCAGAAAAAAAATTGGATAATAGATAATGTAAGCAAACGAACATTTGATGGAATAAAAGAATCATTTACTAAATCAGAAAAAGATTCATTGAATATAAAATTGGCTCCTACTGATTTTGAAAAAAAGCAAGAAGTAAAAGAAGCGATGAGTTCGCCTGTTTTATCAGCTTATATAAAGCAGGAAGAACTTCGTGGTGCCGATAATTTAGAGCCTTTTTATGTTGAAAGATATGGTAGAACAGCTTCTGCCTACTCTTTGTTAATCATGACATTGATAGCGTTTGCGGTTGCTAGTCGTAAAGCTCGTGGTGGTATTGGGGTACACATGGCTTTTGGATTATTATTAAGTGCGCTGTATATTTTATTTATGCGTATGAGCACTACTTTTGCTAATCAAGCTGGGCTAAATCCATATTTGGGGGTGTGGTTGCCTAATATTTTATTTACTGGCATTGCCCTTTATCTGGTTAAAAAGGCTCAGAAATAAATTAGTGTTTTTACTTAAATTTCTTCTTTTTTAAAGTTTCAGTTTGTACATTTGCACCTCAAAAAAATAGCCAAAATCAGTGAATAAGTACATCAAAATATTTTTAATAGCCGCTTCATTATTCATTTTCAAAGGGTCGGTAATTGCTCAAGATAACCATGAAAAGGTTGGAACAGCTGATACAACAGCTACTGTTGCCGAAGAAGGACATTCATCTTTAGAAGACGCTAAATCTGAAAAATTTAACCCAGGTGATTTAATTTTAGGTCATATTGCAGATGCTCATGAGTGGCATTTTTTTACTTTAGGTGAAAAACATATCACCTTGCCATTGCCTTGTATTTTAAAAGGACCTAACGGATTAGAAGTTTTCTCAAGCAGCAAGTTTCATCATGAAGGAGAAGAGTTTGAATTTGAAAAAGACGGACAAAAAATTGAAGGTCATTTATTAGAAAATGGTTATTTAATGAATCATCATGGTAAAATTTATCGCCCAGATGGTGCATCATTCTTCGATTTATCAATTACTAAAAACGTAGCATCAATGATGTTAAGCGTTTTGATTTTGATTATCATTTTTACACAAATAGCAAAAAAATATGCTTCCAACAAAAACAAAGCACCTAATGGTTTGCAAAATGCTTTAGAACCATTTGTATTGTTTGTTCGTGATGATATTGCTAAAGCAGCTTTAGGACATAAAGCAGCTAAGTTTACTCCATTTTTATTAACAGTATTTTTCTTTATTTGGGTTAATAATTTGATGGGATTAATACCGGGTTCGGCAAACGTAATGGGAAATATTGCTGTTACTTTAACTTTATCAGTTTTTACTTTAATTATCGTAAATGTGAGTGGTAATAAGAATTATTGGAGTCATATTATTGCAATGCCTGGTGTACCAGGTTTTGTATTACCAATTTTAACATTTGTTGAGTTATTAGGAATAATCACAAAGCCATTTGCCTTAATGATTCGTTTGTTTGCTAATATTTCAGCTGGTCATATCATCATTTTAAGTATTGTAAGTTTGATATTTATATTTGGCGAAATGAGTCCAACTGCTGGTTGGGGCTCAAGTTTATTAAGTGTAGGCTTTGGTTTATTTATGAATTGTATGGAGTTGTTGGTGGCTTTATTACAAGCTTATGTATTTACATTATTAACTAGTGTATTCATCAGCCAAGCTGTTGAAGAACCACACCATCATTAATCTTGGATTTTTTTAATTAACATAAAAACAAAAACAAACATGTTGTCATTAGCTATTTTATTAGGACAAGTTGCTGCTTCAAATGCAATTGGTTATTTAGGAGCAGGTATCGGTGCAGGTTTAGCTGCTATCGGTGCAGGTATGGGTATTGGTAAAATTGGTGGTTCTGCTGTTGAGTCTATCGCTCGTCAACCAGAAGCTACTAACGATATTCGTGCTAACATGATCTTGGCTGCTGCGTTAATTGAGGGTGTTGCCCTTTTTGCAGTAGTAGCTTGTTTGTTGGTTATCTTCAAGTAATCTTCAAGCAACAAAAAAATCAAATTGTGCTGCAACGGTTGGTTGTAGCACAATTTTTTAAATTGAAAAGTTATTAAGTCAATTAAGTTATTGAGTTAACAAGGATTAAAATTCTTTTCAGCTCATCAACAAAAAAATAAACGCTGTTTTTGCATTAGCAAATTAACACATTATCAAATTATCAAATTGTAATCATGGAATTATTAAAACCAGAATTAGGACTTATCTTTTGGACAAGTATTTTGTTCATCTTGTTGTTATTTATATTAAAGAAATTTG
>JBDKJJ010000014.1:0-5863 GCA_039796635.1 Bacteroidota bacterium | reverse complement strand
TCCAAACTATTTTGGAGTTGTGAAGTGGTAAATGCCGATACAGTTTGAAAATAGTACAAATGAGTGAAACGTCCCGATTTCTTCGGGATGGACTATATTGAAAACGTAATCGGTATTATTTATTGTTGAGTTGCATTAATTCCGAATTGTATAGCCTCTTGAAGCACAGCAAAGTTAATATCTTGTAATGATTTGAATTTAATGCAATATCCAGTTACACTTGCCTTGCCAATGGTTTTTCCGTAGGCATTAATTAAATGTTTTTTATCTTCAATTCCCATAATATTTACAGAAATACCCGTTGTGTTACCACTAAACCCTATTTGATAAAACTCACGAGATGTACCATTGGCATATTTAATAAAATAACTTCCATAGCCAACATTTGGATTAGTAACAGCTTTACCTTTATCATCTTTACCATCCAAAAACCATAGTTTACAATCAGGCATTATTTTTTGAATCATGCTGTGAAGAATTAACATATCTGCACGTTTTGGTTCGTTTTGCTCATTAATATATTGATTGACTTGTTGTTGAGTGCTCATATAAATTTGAGGTATTTGTTTAATAGTTTATCTAAATTATGAATTTACCACTATTTAAAAGAAAACCAACTAAAATTATTATTTTCGATGTATCTAAAATCATTTATTTTATGAAAACTTCTTTACGATTTTTTAGTTTTCTTACTTTTTTGTTAGTAAGCACTTTTATCAACTCAAAAGCCCAAACCTACTTCAGTGGCGGTATTTACACCAACACTACTTGGGCATTAGCCAACAGCCCTTATATTTTAACGGATACAGTTGTTGTATTTCCTGGCGTTACATTAACCATTGACCCTGGTGTTATTATTAAATGTGATACTAATGTTATGCTTGAAATACGCCAAGCTTCGTTATTTGTTAATGGAGCAAATGGACAACCTGTAATATTTGCGGCCAATAAAAATAATGCAAGTATGAATTATTGGAAAGGAATTGCACTAAACAACGCAGACACTTGTGATTTTAGATATTGTAATGTTAGTAATGCGAATATAGCAACCAAAATTAATTCCGCCTTAAACTATAATTTGCTTTTTAAGCATTGCGATTATTACAATAACATTAAGCATATATTGACCAGCAGCTCAAACTACAATTCATTTAGTAAAGTAGAGGTTGATTCCTGCAGTTTTATTAAAGGTTCTACTGGAATAGATTTTAGTATAAAAACCCTTTTAATTAAGAATACAACAATTCAAGACTTTAATATATATGGGGTTAAATCAAATGGGTTTATTTACCAAAAAGTAATTATTAATAATTCAAATATTTTAAAGAATGACTATGGCTTATATTTAACAAAAATGGATACCGTTTTGATTTCTAATACTAAAATTTCAAATAATTTTTATGGGATTTACACTGTATCAAATAACAATTTTTCAATTAAAAATAGCAGAATTTTTAAAAACAAAAATGGAATTTATGGCCATTCATTTAGAATAGAAAACAGCTTAATAGATTCTAATATTATTATCGGGGTAAATGGAAATTCTTGCCAGATAATCAACAATTTTTTAAATGCTAACAACATTGGGTTTAGTAACATTTCTGGAAACAACAATAATTTTCTTTTCAAGTATAATAATGTGTTTGCCAATCGAATAGGCATTTCAGCTTCTTCTTCTCTTGATTCTATTTATTGCAACAAAATCTATAATGATACTTTGTATGATTTTTATTACAACAATACATCTACTAATTCAAATGGACATATCGGTTCAAATGATTGGGGTACAACCAACACGGCATTAATTGATGCTAAATTTTATGATGGTTATGATAATGTATCATTAGGCTTAGTAAATTATTTACCTATTGATACATCGCAATGTTATTTGTCTTCATGTAATTTAGTATTAACACCATTGGTTACAAATGCAAGTTGTGATACTTGTCACAATGGCGCTATATCAGTAGTAGCAAGCAATGGCGGTGCTCCTTATCATTTTACATGGTACACCTCACCATTGCAAACTACATCAAGCATTAATCATCTTTCATCAGGTAATTATACATATTGCGTTACCGATGTTCGTGGTTGTACAATGTGCGATACTGTTTTTGTTGACTCAGTGAATTGCAATTTATTTAAAGCTTCCGCTTCAATACTAAATGCTTCATGCAGCAGTTGTAATAATGGCGGCGCACATATCACAACAATTAATGGCAATGCTCCTTATACTTATGCTTGGACATCATCACCATTGCAAACCACCGATTCATTAAAGAATGTAACATGGGGAACTTATGCTGGCTGTGTGGCAGATAGCAAAGGATGTATTTCATGCGATACTATTTTTATTGATTCAAGCCGATGCAATCATTTGGCAATACAATTATTTTCGAATGGCGTTTCGTGTAAAACTTGTAATGATGGTAGTGCTTGGGTAAAAGTGAATGGCGGCAATGCGCCATTTAGTTATCATTGGAATACATTTCCTGCATTACTAATTGATTCAATTTTTAGCAGACCATTCGGTATGCATTCAGTTTGTGTAACCGATGTTATGAATTGTCAATCCTGCGATTCAGTATTTATTGATTCAATAAATTGTAATGGTTTTACAGCCACATTTAATAAAATCAATGTTAGTTGTAATACTTGTAATGATGGTAAAGCTTGGATTATTCCAAGCGGAGGAACACAGCCTTATTCGTATTCGTGGAGCAATGGAAACAACAACGATACTATCTTTAATTTACATCAAAATATTTATACTGCTTGTATTACAGATAACATTGGTTGTAGTATTTGCAATAGTGTAATTATTGATTCCATAAACTGTAGTAGTTTTCATGTGGTTACTAACGGAACAAATACAACGTGTGGTACGTGTGCTAATGGTAAAGCTTGGGCAACTGCAATTGGTGGCGGCGCACCTTATAATTATACCTGGAACACATCACCAATATCAACTAATGATACTATAAAAAACATTTTGGTTGGCAACTATATTGTTACTGCAACTGATATTTATAGCTGTGTTGCAAAGGATACTATTACAATTGATTCAACTTTGTGTTTTGGATTTCAGACATTGATTAACTCAACAAACCCATCATGTATTACATGCACAAATGGAGCAATATCACTGTTGGCAAGCGGAGGAAAATTACCTTATCATTATACTTGGTACACAAGCCCAATGCACAACACAAGTTCCATAACAGGATTGTCATCAGGCTTTTATAGTTATTGTGTTAATGATGCAAATGGTTGTGCAATATGTGATACGGTTGACTTGACCCAATACTGTTCAGCCCAATTTAATTTATCACCTGACACCTCAACACCACATCATTATTTTGCTACCAATTTAGCATCAGGCATAAACCCAATTCAATACAGTTGGAGTTGGGGTGATGGTACGCCGAATGATACAGGAGCATTGCCAACACACACTTATAACACACCTGGTTTTTATACTATTTGCTTAAGTATTATTGATGCTAATGGATGCACCAATAATTATTGCGATTCCTTTTATTTAATGCGTTCAAAAAATCCGATGGTAGTAATTACAGTAATTAAAAAACCTGCTGAGACAAATGGTTTGTTGGGTATTCAAAATGAAAATGCAATAAAAATATTTCCAAATCCAACGCATGATGATTTAAATATTGAAATACCATTATCAATAAAACAAGCCACACTTTCTATTTATAGTTTATTAGGACAACTTGTTTACAACAAAGAAGTAAACCTTACTTCCAACAAAATTGATATTTCAAAGTGGAATAATGGAACGTATATTTTGCAAATAAGTAATCAAGATGTTTTGATAAGAGAAAAAATAAATAAAAATTAATTCCGCATCAGCCCAACACACTTTCTAAAACATCAGGCGATTTTAGTTTGCTAAAACCTGGAATGTGAAGTTCATAATATTCCATCATTATTTGCAAGATTCGTTTGCGTTGAACTCTATTAATTAAACTATTGGATTGTGCTACAAAAGCAGAAAACAAATGATTGTCTTCTTGTTTCAAGTATTGCAAATGAGAGGGAACTTCATCAGTGCTTGTTCCGTTTTGTAAATCAAAATAACTGTATTTATTCCTTATTTCCACCTGCGGATAAAATCCTAAATGCCGACTTAATTCCAACATAAAATCCAAATGAAAAGAAGGAGTAATTTGCGTTGTAGTATCTAATTGAATTAATTGACTTTGCACCCATTCAAACAACTCTTGATGATTTTCATCTTCGTGAATGGCTTTGTACAATAGTTCTGATAAGAAAAAAGCAATCGAATTTTTTACTACATCAAAATAAATTTGTTGATAATGAACAGCCGCTTTTAGTTCACTAATTCGTTCCAATTTTTTTTGTTCGTGTTTGTACACTACCAAATCTAAAATGGTTAAAGGTTGGAGCAGAGCAGCTTTGCCGCCTGCTTTTGCAGTTCGTACACTATTTATCAAATACGATTGTCGCCCAAATTTTTCAGTATAAATAGTAGCTACAACGCTCGATTCACGAAACGGAATAGTTTTTAAAACAATGCCTTTGGTTTTATGTAGCAAAATGTAGCTTTTTGTAGGCTGTAAAGTTGATGGAATTTAATATCTTATGCAATATGCTACCATTCATTTTTTATCTTTGTTGAACTAGGCTTTTACTCAAAATAAAATACGAAGCAACGATTATTTTCGTTGAAGCAATATGCAAATCAAACTAAAAATATTTCTGCCGTTAATATTGCTAATTGTTGGGCAATCATTATTTGCGCAGCAAAAAGCCAAAGTATATGGCGTAATAAAAAATGAAGAGGGCAAGCCTATTGATTTTGTTTCTGTTTCAATGGTAGGAACATCAAATGGTGTAAGAACTGGAAACACTGGGTTTTACTTACTCGAAATTCCGGCTGATGTAACTTCAACATTAGCATTTTCATTCATTGGCTATGAAACTCAAACAGTAAACATTCAGCTTCATTCAAATGAAGAAAAACAAATGGATATTGTACTCAAACTAAAAACACATTTCTTACATCCCATAAATATCAGAACTCAAATGGAAAGAGTGGAAGGAATGACAGCAATTGATACAAGGCAACTTCAACAAATGATTAACGCAAGTGGTAATTTGGAAGGAATTTTAAGAGCCACAGGATTAGCGTCATCTAACAATGAAATGAGTTCGCAGTATAGCGTAAGAGGAGGAAATTTTGATGAGAATGTGGTGTATGTAAATGACTTTGAAATCTATCGTCCGTTTTTAATACGCAGTGGTCAGCAAGAAGGATTAACTTTTGCAAACCCAGATATGGTGAGCAATCTTAAATTTTCAGCAGGTGGTTTCCAAGCGAAATATGGCGATAAATTATCGTCAGTATTAGATATTACTTACAAACAACCAAAGGAATTTTCAGGAAGTGTTACAGCAAGTTTATTGGGTCAAGCCGTTTCGTTGCAAGGCACAAGCAGCAATCGTAAATTTAGTTGGATAACAGGATTCAGAAATAAAACCAATCAAATACTTTTAAGTAGTCAGCCTACTCAAGGCGAATACAGGCCTGTGTTTTACGACTATCAATTATTTACCACTTATACATTTAGTGATAAATTTGAAATACAGGCTATTGCCAACGTGAATCAAAACAAATTTAAATTTCAACCAGAATCACAAAGCACATCATTTGGGTTGGTGAATCAAACGGTTAGATTAGAAGTGTTTTTTGATGGATCTGAAATTGATAAATTTAATACGATGATGGGCGGCTTATCAGGAATATATCGCCCCAAGAAAAATGTGAAATTGAAATTTATGACTTCAGCATTTCAATCAAATGAAGATGAAACATTTG
>JBDKJJ010000013.1:0-3748 GCA_039796635.1 Bacteroidota bacterium | reverse complement strand
TATTCTCAGGCTTGAAGGAAATTGTTCTCTTGCCGCAGTTACCTGACCTGAATAGGGTGAAATGATTGCTGTATCTAATGGATTCAAGTTTTCAGTTTCTATTATTTTTTGAATGATTTGTAATTCACCTTCATTCAATAAACTAGAGCCATCATTACCTTTTTGTTCGTTCATGCCCGAGCCAGCAGTATCAATAAATGTAACATGAGCATGCGTATTTTGTAAATGCAAAGCTGTCAGCAATTTTCCTTCGTAAAAATAATTGCTTGAAAAACCTGCAATTGCTGGTTTCATTCTGTATTGAGTATTCAATAAATAAACTTGTTCAAATTTTGGGAAACACACTTCCAAAATAGAGCGATTGAAACCTAATCGCATTGCATCTTGACTCAATACTGTTGGAGGTAATTGCAAATGGTCACCGGCTAAAACAAATTTTTCTGCCATCGGAAAAATGCACCAAGCTAATGGTTCTAAGCATTGACCAGCTTCATCAATCACTAATGAATTAAATTTTGTAGGGCTGATTTTTGAATCATAAATTCCAATAGGCGTTCCTAAAATTACTTGAGCATCAGTATATAATTTTTCTTCATTGTAAGCTTGAATCTTTTTGATTTCATCTCTAATTGCTCTCACTTCTTTGAATAATAAATTACGCTGTTCACGTTCGGCTTTTCCAAAACTACGCTTGTATTTCAGCGCCATTCGGCGAAATTGTTCGGCTCTTATTTTTAAATCTTTTATTTCTTTAAGTTGCTTGGCATCGGCTGATAATCTGCCTTCAGGCGTATGTTTAAAAACTTCATCATCTACTTTTGATGAATTACCAACTCGAAGAATTTTAATTCCATTTTGTAATAATCCTTTAGCAATATTATCAACTGCGGTATTGCTTGGTGCTGAAACCAGCACTTTTTCTCCTTTCTGAATCAATTGAAAAATGGCTTCAATCAGTGTTGTTGTCTTTCCTGTTCCAGGAGGACCATGAACAATTGTCATTGCTTCATTAGCTAAGATTGCCCCAACGGCTTTATGCTGACTTTCATTCAGATTTTTGTTTTTGAAGGATAGGGCAGGAGACCTCACCCCAGCCCTCTCCAATGGAGAGGGAGTAATACTATTAGTAGTATGATTCGTTGTATGAATTTTATCAAATAATTCTGCTAAAATTTTATTCGCTTCCAAATTATTTAAAGTCTCTTTCATGATGGAAGTAGTGCGTTGGTCAGGCGATAATTTTATACCAACGCCATTGTCTTCAATCCAATCAGGAAAGTCAGGAGCAAACAATCTGAACTCACCGCTTTTTCCGTTCAAATTAATAAGAACGCCTTTAATAGTTTCTTCACCTTGCAGAAAACATTCAATCGCAGCACCATCTTTAAAGTGATTTGTTTCAAAAGGAAAATTTATTTTGAAACTGATTTCAGGATAATCAGCATAACCAAAATTTTTACGGGTAACAGTTATGGGATGTATGGCTAAGCCTTCTGCTTTAAGTGATTTTAAAGTATGTTGCTGATCAAGGCTATAGCGTTTAATTTCTTCGGCTTCTTCTAATTCAATACACTTCAATAACTTTTGAAGGTGTGGGTGTTTAATGGGCATTAAATTCTGAATAATTTTATCTTATCAATTCAATAAAACCAGTCAATGGTTTTTTGTTTTTAACAATTCCACTTACTCGTATTTCATATACATAGCAAACATAATAATATTGAGATGCTTCCATTTCTTTTCCGTTGCTAGTTCCATCCCAGCCAACATTTGCATCTTCAGTATAAAAAATTTGAGTTCCCCATTTGTTGTAAATTTTCATTTCAACATGGTCAACAAATCGGAAAGGTAAAAACGGATGAAACACATCATTTTTGCCATCTCCATTTGGTGTAAATGTATTCGGCAAAATATAAACAGGGCAGTTATCCATACACACAATGTTGCTCCATCTGCTTTCATTTCCAGCAGAATCAATTGCTGAAATGGCATAACATCCTGCCACAGAATTATTAAATGAGTGATTAAAAGAAGTGGTTGTTGCAGGGCCTACACTATCTATTTTTTGTAAGGGCAATGAATCAGTTGGAGAATAATAGATGTAATATTTTTTAACATCACCATCATCACAAATGGTATTAGGGTTTATCCAATTTAAATGATTTTGAATAGTTGCATCATTGTTAGGCGTTGATGCATTTTCGCAATCATTATGAACTTCTAATGTAGTTAAACAAGGTGCTGTTGTATCATGCGGAATGGCGCATGAAATTTCAGATAAATTAATTGTAGTAAAATTTAAATGAGGAGCAGTTAAAACTCCTTTTGATTTAATGTAATAACAATACAAGCTATCATTAATTAAATTCCAATTGGTGAATAAGTGATTAGTGGTTACAGCTATTGAATCATATAGTGAAGATATTTTGTTATATTTAAAAATCACAAAAGAATCATTTCGCCATGGCACTGATTCACTCCATTTTAAAATCACTTTTTTCTCGGCACCAATGGCATCTAAATAAACGGATGAAGCAATATCTGAAACACCAATGCTATCTTGTTTATTATTAGCAAAAAATCTGATTTGATAAAAATGTTTGTCATTTCTTGTGTCAATTAATTGATGAATAAATGAAGTATCATTTGCCAATTGAATTTGATGAAATGAACTGAATGTTTTAGTATTAATTTTTGAATTTACACTTGCTGTTTTTTTGCTGTGATACAATTCAAAAACATAAGGAGGTTGATGTGTTAAAGTATCAAAATCAAATAAACTTGGTTTACTCCATCGAATAAATATTTCACCAGCAGCAGGGTCAGTTTGTTGAACACTTACATTTAAAATAACGGGCACATCTAATTTTAATGAAGCACAAGCTTGAAGCGATGGTGCACTGCTGAAAGCATTGTAGGGCTGACCACTTGGAGCTAAATCATTAAATTCAGCAACTATTTTATAGGAATAAGTTTGACCACGAACTACATTGTAATCATCATAAGTGTAGGCTGAAATATTGTTTGCAATTCTTTGATAATTAGTATTTGCTAATCCTTGTTGACATGAATCAATGGTTTCAGGTTCACAACCAATTTTTCGCCAAACAGAAAAGTATTTAAATTTTGGTGAAGTAACACAACTATAAGGTGATTGCCAACTTACTTTTATATGTTGTTGAACTTGTGATGCTGTTACACCTTGAGGCGGTGCAGGAAGCAAAAATATTCGCCAAGTGTAATAATCATTTAGTGAATTATTGCTGCAACTACCATCAAATGAAGTTGAATCAATTGCTTTAAATACTACTTGATAGAACTGAGGTCTTATATCATCACAACTGGTTTGCCAAGTGAATGTGCCAATTACATTGGTTGAAGGTGGTGTTGTTGTGAATGAAGCAGGGTTTGAAACAATATTAGTAAAAGGAGCACCATTGGCTGATAAATTTATAAATTGATTAGCATCAATATCGGTAGCATTTATTTGCTGAGTAATTGTTTCGCCAACAAAAGCACATTTATCATTTATGTTTTTAAAAGTGGGTTGATGATTGGTATTACATGAAACCAAAATTTGCATATCACGAAGCGTTTTGCCAACATATATTTGCTGACCACTTAAAAGTTTTCTGTATTCCTTCACCCAAAAAGCAATATTCACCATACAACAAATTTGGGGCGTCCAATTTATTTCACCAGTTTTTGAATTTAAAGTTAATCCCTGCGGAAATGTATAATTAAGGGG
>JBDKJJ010000012.1:0-7702 GCA_039796635.1 Bacteroidota bacterium | reverse complement strand
TAACTGAATATATTTTTCAAGATATTCTTCGCAGAATAAATAATCCTTTGTTTCAAATCCTATTGTTGATAATGCATAATAATTATCAGCATTATTGGGGGTTTTTAAGGTTTCTTGTAATAAAAATATTTTTGCGGAATCATATTTTTTATTCGGAATTAAATCATATCGGGCAATATATAATCGCACATTTTTTAAAGATGAATCTAATTTATATGCTTTATGAAAATATGGTAAAGCCTCAGCTACTTGATTTGAATCACTTAAAGCTACACCATAGCAAATATTCAAATAAGCATTATTTGGCGAACGTGTAATTCCGCTTTTATTGAATGAAACAGCATTGTTAAACGAAGGAACATATTCTGTTATTTGATAAATGAAAAAACTTAAAATACCGGCTAATAAAATCCTACGATAAATATTGTTCACTATTTGAGTTGAGAAAAAAACTGATTGGCTAACTATAATAAGAAATCCAATTAAAGGCATATAAAGCCTATGTTCATGCAAAACAAAAGTAGTGGTGGTTGAAAAAAAATTGGGAAGTAAAAAAATTAACATCCATACTAATCCGAAAAAAATTAATCTATTATTTCGATGCTTATTTAGTATTACTAATGTTACAAAAATAATGATAGAAATAAGTATAAAAATGTAATTAGCTGATTCCCAAAGTGGCCATACGCATAGGTTAACTGGCGCAATTGCTTTGCTGAAATAAAATGATATCCCTACTAAACGTTCAAAAAATATTTGAATAGTATGTAAGGTAAATGTATTTGAATCAGTTTGACCTAATGCATTTTTGCGTAACAAATACCAAGCTATAATAGCTATGAAAAACAGTACTGAAATAAATCCTAAAGACTTAATGTGTGATTTTAAATTACCATTATATAATAAAACTAAAATGGTGGCAAACGGTAAAAACAATCCTGTTTCTTTAGTTAATAACACAATAAAAAAAAGTACGAAAATGGAAATAATGGGAAGTGTATTTGCCCGTGATGAATTGCCTAAAATTTTATCAAGCATTTTAAAATAAAGTAAACAAAAAGTGGTGAGTAATAAATCATTAACACCCGGTATCCAAGCCACAGTCATGGTTAGGGCAGGGTGTATTGCAAAAAGTAAAACTAACCAAAATAAAGTCTCATTATTTTCAATGTATTTTTTCAGAAAAGAATCAATCAAAATTATATTAATAATATGCAGTATTAATAAAGATAGATGATAAAATAAAAAATTGTCAGGCTCAGCTAAATGGTTCATGAGCATGAAATACACCATCAATATTGGGCGATAGAAAGTGTCGTTTTTTTGAAAAACACTGTGTTTGAATAACTCAAAAAAATTGCTCCAATCAGATAAATAATTGTGTTGATTGATGATTAAAATTACATCATCATTGTTGGTGTATCCTAATTGTAGTATTTTGTAATAAGCAATAATAGTAACCAACAATGTTATTGGCCATTTTAATGTTATCCAATTGAATGGAGTTACATTTTCTTGCTTCTTTTTCTGAATAGGTTTTTGCTTCAAGCAATGTTATTTTTTTTCTTCACATTGATTTAATAAATATCCTGCAAAACCCAATCCCCAATTGGGATGTAAATCATTTTCAGGTTTGAATTTTGAGTAGCAATCCATTGATTTTTGGAGTTGAGGTTTTGCTTTATCTTTTCCGCCGCCAAACATTTTTGGGGTGTAAAATAAAGCTTGCCCACGAGTTAAATAAATTCTTGGATTTAATGAATCAATAGCTTCAGCTTGTTGCAAAATGCCAGCAGCAATTTTACCATATTTTGCTCCACGGTTCATTGGGTTTACCATGATACGTGCACCATTAATTCTTGATTTCATAACATAAATTTCTGAATTATTAGGATGCAATGAATCAGCAAGATTTATTTCTCTTTCTGCCATATCACACAATGCATCAATTTCCTCTCCTTTAATTCCCATGTAACAAATCATGTGATTGCAATAGGCTGCGTAATAATAAGGCAACCATTGATTTTTTTCTTTATTAGCAATTAATTCAAAACGATTAGCAGTTGACTGAAAATCATCTTTTGTTTTGGCTGAATCCATTAATGCAATAGTGCTCTTCATCATAGCCATATATTTTTCAGATTGTGAAAAAGATGCTAGACTTGTGAAAACAAAGGCAATAAGAACAATTAGTTTTTTCATTAGTATAAATTTAAATTAGTTCATGTTTGACGAATTTTTATAGTTCGCCAAACCTCGAAATAAACTTCGAATTTAAAAATCAATTTCTATTCATTAATTTTTCTAAACAATTATCATAGATTGTTTTGTAATGAGAAGTATTACCAAATTCAATTCCGTTAATTGAAATTTCATTTTCTTCTATCACATTTCCAATCAATTCAAATGGCACAATATCTTTTTTGCATAATGCTTCAAATGCTTCTTGCAATCTTGGTTTCACACTCACAATTACTCTGCCTTGTGCTTCGCCAAATAATAAAGCATCCATACGCATATCATCATCTCTCATTTCAATATCACAGCCCAAACCATTAACCATAGCTGATTCTAACAAGGTGATGAACAATCCACCTTCTGATATATCATGCGCTGAATCAATTAATTTTTCTTGAATCAACTCACGTACTAATTGATGCAAATCAAATTCTTCATCTAAATTAAAATATGGCGTTGGTGAATTTTTAATACCCAAAACATTTATTAAATATTGTGAAGAGGCAATATCATTTACATTTTTTCCTAATAAATAGATTAATCTGCCAGGCTTACGGAATCCAATCCCCATTTTGTTTTCATGGTTTTCCAATAATCCCATCATGCCAATAGTTGGCGTTGGTAACACTGGGCCAACATCACTTGATTGATTATAAAAACTAACATTACCGCCAGTTACAGGCGTTTCAAATTTTTCACAAGCCGATTTCATTCCCATGATGGCATTAGCAAACTGAAAGTAAACTTCTTCATTATAAGGGTTGCCAAAATTCAAACAATTAGTAACTGCCATTGGCACACCACCACTGCACACAATATTTCGAGCAGCCTCTGAAACTGCAATAGCAGTACCCACTTCAGGGTTAGCATGTATATAATATGGATTGCAATCAACAGTTAGAGCCAATGCTTTTTTTGTTCCGTTGATTCTTACGACTGAAGCATCAGTTGGAAAATTAGTGCTTTGATTACGAACTTGAACCATGCTATCATATTGCTCATAAATCCAGCGTTTGCTAGCAATATTAGGCGTTGAAACTAATTTAATGGCAACAGCTTGCATATCATTTGGTTCTTCAATTGCATCTGCATCAAATTTTTTAATTTCAGCAAAATATGCAGGTTCTTTCATGGTTCGATGATAAACTGGTGAATCACCGCCTAACACCAAGTTTACAGGTTTCACACAAGCTATTAATTCATCATTATAAGTAAACTCCAAAATTTCTTCGGCAATTACTTCACCTATCACAGCACAATTCAAATCCCACTTTTCAAATATTTTTTCAATGGTAGATTCTTTGCCTTTTTCAGCTACCACCAACATTCTTTCTTGTGATTCACTCAACAACATTTCCCAAGGTTTCATGTTGGTTTGACGTGTTGGAACTTTATTCAAATTTATCTTCATTCCCACTTTTCCTTTTTCACTCATTTCAGATGTTGAACAAATAATCCCTGCCGCACCCATATCTTGCATACCTGCAACGCAGCCAGCATCAATAGCTTCCAATGTTGCTTCCAATAATAATTTTTCCATGAAAGGGTCGCCTACTTGCACACTCGGTAGTTCTTCAGCACTATCTTCCGTAATATCGGCTGAAGCAAATGAAGCCCCGTGAATTCCATCTTTTCCTGTTGCACTTCCTACAATGTAAACTTTACTTCCAGGATTTTTTGCAGTAGCTGAAACAGTTTTTCCTAATTCAACAATCCCTGCACTCATGGCATTTACTAATGGATTAATATTGTACGATTCATCAAAATAAACTTCACCACCAACTGTTGGCACACCAAAACAATTGCCGTAATCACCAATTCCTTTCACCACACCTTTCACCAAATTACGGGTATTGAAATGTTCAAAATCACCGAATCGTAAACTATTCAATGATGCTACAGGTCGGGCTCCCATGGTAAAAATATCCCTACTAATTCCGCCAACACCTGTTGCAGCACCTTGATAGGGCTCAATGGCTGAAGGATGGTTGTGTGATTCAATTTTGAAAACGCAGCCCATGTTATCGCCAATATCTACCAATCCAGCATTTTCTTCACCAGCTTTTGCTAAAATATATTTACCATCTTTTGGTAATTTTTTCAACCAAACAATTGAATTTTTATAGCAGCAGTGTTCGCTCCACATCACACTGAACATAGATAATTCAGTAAAATTAGGTTCACGACCTAAAAGTGAGATTATCTTTTCCCATTCATCTTGTTTAAGTCCTAATTCTAAAGCGTTTTGTAACGTAGGTTTCGGTAAATTATCGTTAGGTATATTCATTTTTATAAAATAAGAATCGCAAAAATACAATTTCAAACTGCAATTTTGAGAGTTAATTTTTTGTTGCCTTTATTGTATATTATTCAAAAAGGAAATTAGGTTACAATTTTTAACCACGTATTTTTTTATATTGATAAAATAATTAATTTACATCACTTTTAAAACCAATTAAAATTTTTAAACATGAAAAAACATCTTCATTTTTTTGTGATATTTCTTTTTGCCTTGATAAGCAATCAAGTAATAGCACAAGGCACATATTGCCCACCTAATATTGATTTTGAATCAGGTACTTTTTCAAAATGGAATTGTTTTAAAGGAAGCGTAACTGCTGGTGCGGTTGGAATTACAAGTGTTTTAAATTATCCTACCTTTGCTAATGGTCCTGATACCATACAACATGTAATGAAATCAAGTGGTTTAGACACATTTGGACAATTCCCTACTGTTTGTAATTTTATTCCCGGTAATCATTTTTCAGTAAGAATTGGCGATGATCAAATTGGTGCTATTTGCTCAAGGATTTCTTATAAAATTAATATTCCAGCTAATGACAATAATTATTCGCTTACATTTTATTATGCAATTGTTTTTCAAAACCCGAAGCATTATATTGAGGCACAACCAAAATTTTCAGTAACTGTTTTAGATTCAACCTTAGGAACATCTGCCACGTTATGTTCTAATTTTTCAATTGTTCAACCACAGTCAGGTAAATTACCTGGTTTTATTTCTTCAATATTTAGTGGGTTTATGGATACTGTCTACTATAAACCTTGGACTGCATCAACATTAGATTTATCGGGCATGGCAGGTAAAACAATTTACATTCAGTTTGATGCGGCTGATTGTGCTTATGGTGGTCATTTTGGTTATGCTTATATTGATTTGCCAATGAATTGCAGTAATGGTCATATAACACAAAGCGTAAATTGTGTTTCATCAACATCAGCTGAATTAGTTGCCCCAAGCGGATATGCGGCTTACGAATGGTATGATTCATCATTTGCTAATTTGTTAAGCAATAATGATACACTTCCTATTTCATTATCACCATTAGATACTTTTTATCATTATTGTGTTTTAAAGCCTTTTAATAATTGGGGTTGTAATGATACGTTGAAAATAAAATATAATAATTCACCATCAGTTACAGCCGATTTTAATTTTCCTACTTCTTATTGCGCCAACTCATCTGTTTATTTTGTAGATAATTCATCGGTAAATGTGGGTGGTGTTTATATTAAAAAATGGAATTGGAATTTTGGTGATATGAATGCCACATCAAACAATCTGAATACTGATACTACACAAAATCCGATACATCAATATTCAGCTTTAGGAAATTATACAGTGTGTTTAATTGCTCAATCCAATATAAATTGTTTGTTGGATACAATTTGTAAAACGATAACTATTAATCGTCAACCACCAACATCAGTTTTAAGTTTTACAAAAGATTCAGTGTGTGGTTTAACTGATACAGTTACCATTTATTCTACTACTACAAGTCAATTAGGTAATAGTTATCATTGGGTGTTAGATGGCTCAACCCAATTAATATCAGGAAGTTTAACATCAAATGCACCAATTGTAGTATTGTTCAAGGCGGTAGGAAGTCATACAATAACTTTAAATACCATTCCCTCACCTTTAGATACTACTTGTATTACAGCATCATCAGCACAGATATTTGTTAAAGGAATGAGTCCTTCATCTTTCATTTCAGGAATTGATTCCATCTGCAATAACATTCCATTTCAATTAATGGTAAACAACATCCCTTCAACAAGCGGTCCTTCTTCTGTAAATTGTACTACTTTGTCATCAGTTACTGCTGGAATAGGTAATGGTAATACTTTTACAATTCCATCTGTTTTTGATGGGTTTTATACAGAGGGGAAAATACAAATGCTTTATACCAAAGCTGAATTAAATGGATATGGGTTTTATGGTGGAATTATTTCGCAGTTATCTTGGAACGTTATTTCAAAAAATAGTACACAACCATACCAAGGCTATACAATCAAAATTGCTCCAGTAACATATTCTTTATTACCAATTGGTGTAATAGATTATTCAGCACCATTAACAACAGTATTTTCAAGTTCTGCCTATAATTCCATTATTGGTTCAAACGTTTTTCAGTTATCTACTCCATTTGCATGGAATGGCAATTCAAATTTACTAATACAAGTTTGTTTTGATAATGGAACAAGAAATTGGTCTAGCGCAGATATTGTTACCAAAACTACAATGCCATCACAAGGGTTTTGCAACTGGTTTAGGTCAGATCTCAGCCCTTTGTTAGGTTGTGACTCATTATATCCTCTACCATCTTTTGGGGTTGTTGCTAGTGGTACTGAACGTCCGGATGTTACTTTTCATTATTGCAATGCATTACCTTTTTCTCCAAGTACAACTTTTAGTTGGACTTCAACATCTGGATTAACATCAACATCAAACAACATTTCAGATAGCATAAATACACTTCAAACCTATACTGTGGTTGTGAATGATAATGGTTGTTCGTCATCAAGTAATCATACAGTGAAAGTGGTTACTTTTTTTAATGCATCAATCGTGAAAAATTTATGTGGAGGAAGTGTATTTCAATTTAATGGAAAAAACTACACAAGCACTGGTATTTATTATGATACTGTTCATTCATCTAGCTCATGCGATACTGGTTATGTTTTGAATTTAACTTTCAATTATAATTATAAACAAAGTTCAATTACTGCTTGCTCTCCTTACTACTTTAATAATAATTGGTTAACAGTTAGTGGAAATTATTTAGATACCATTTCATCAACCAATGGCTGTGATACTATTGTAACTTTATTTGCAAGTTTCATATCAAGTAATGGGTCATTATTAATTAATGTACTTTGTGATACAACCACTTATTATTACCATGGTACTCCATATACTTCTCCTGGTAAATATTTAGTTTCAGATACAATAGGAAATTGTGTTTTGATTGATACATTGCAATTAGTAAATGCATTCTCAACGCAAACATTTATAACTCAAGTGGGTATTAGTTTAGTTGCTAACAATACATCTACACCTCTCCCAAGTTATTATTGGTTTGATTGTAATTTTCCTACAAATGTATTAGCAACAGGAAATACTTTTTTTCCTCAATATCAAGCCTCTTATGCAGTAATCGCT
>JBDKJJ010000011.1:0-3030 GCA_039796635.1 Bacteroidota bacterium | reverse complement strand
AGAACTTTAGCAAACATATTCCATCTTGCAGTAAATAAGTTGAATCTTAGAGGTTTTAATCCAGTTTTCTGATATAGTGCTTTGCATGATATGTGATTAGGATAGTTGATACCAATTGCACGTCTGAGTAGTCGACGGTCGAAACTTTCCAATTTTTTTAATTCCGTTGTAGTTAATGCCCATGTACAACAATTATATAGTAGTTTTGATCTAATATGAGAACAAAAAATTTTGATCCTAATCTTCATATTAAGTCGATTTTTAGGTTTCCAAAGGTTGTACATAGCATTGAACAAGCATTCCGTTTGGGTTTTTCGATCTTTGAGATTAATAGAATCATTTAAATAACAACCCAATTTCTTTGATTTTTTCCACTCATTATTGAATTTGTCTATATAAATAATTTCAGTTTTTGAAATATTCATTTTTAGATGCCATTTTTCTAATATTGATGGAGCTTCATTTAATATAATATTGACAATAAATTCATCAGAGGTAATAAAATCTGTGTCATCTGCATAAACTATATCTTCCAAATTGATATTGTATTTTATAAAAATTTGATGGTACAAATCTCTTAAAGCTAATTCCAAATATATAGTGAATAAAGTTGGTGATAGACCGTCTCCTTGAGGTGTACCTTTATTGCATATAAACCATGAACTATAAAAGTTGTTCAATCTAATCTTGCATTTAGTGTTACTCAGTAAGAGTTGGATAAGTATGATATCATCAGAATCTAAAAATGTTAAGTTCTCCAATAGTTTGGTTCTACAAATCGAATCAAAAGCTTGCGATAAATCAATACCAAGAATAAAGATTGACCATTTGTATTTTAATGCTCTTGCACAAATAAATTTATGTGCCCAGACTGCATCACTTGTTCCTCGATTTTTCCTGAATGCACATTGAGAAGAGCTTAGAAATTCTTCAACTTTTGGGTTAATTCTATTTAATACAACTAGTGACAAAATTTTCCGGATATTGTTTAAAAGTACAATTGGTCTTAAATTTTGAACATTCCTAGGTTTACCAGGTTTAGGAATGGTAACCATTACCCCTTTGCCTAATTCATGATTATCAAAAGCATTGTAGTTGATCAATTCAGCAATTTCTTCAGCTAAAATACATTGCAAAGCCTTAAACTGTTCTGCATATAATTTACTGTCTCCAGGACTACGGCCATTATTTAGTTTTTTAATGGCTTTTGTCACTTCATAACCATTAATAGGATTTTGTAAATTTAGGAATGTATTGGTTGGAAATTCCTTTACATGGTCATTAGGATCAAACAAGATATTGTGGAAATATTTTTCCATTTGAAGAAGCTTCTGATTGGAATCTATAATGTATTCATCTTTTTCATTTTTAAGATGAATTCCTGTATTTCGATTCTTTTTTAATGTTTTAATAAGAGCAAATCCAGCACGATGCAAATTATTAGCAAACCTAAAATTAATTTGATCAATTTTTTCCTCAATATTTTCTTGATAAATTTTGAGCGATAAATTTTTGATTTCATTTTGGATTTTTTTGAGTTTGTGACGAAATTTATTGAGTAATAAATCATCCATTGGTTGGAGCGTATTAATCAAATTTTGTATATTTTTCCTTTTGGTAACCAGTAGTTGGAGTCTCGGATCAAAATTTTTTCGAACATTAGGTTGGATATAACCTAAACATTTTATTGAAGCTTGATTAATACAATCAGTAATAGAACTCCAATTATTTTTATTTCTAAATGCCATAAGATCTAATACTTCATTTTGAAATTCATTTTTAATAACAATGTCGTTCAATTTCTCAATATCAATCCGACTACAAGAATGTCCCTTCGTAAAATTGTAACGGCTTGAAGAAATTTTGCCCTTCAACATTTTTGATAAATCTAAAACACATTTGACTAATCTATGATCAGAGGCAGTTTTCATTCCACTAAATGATCTTGCAGATGTTAGACATGACTTGAATTTTTGATCAATAATAATATAATCAATTTGGTTAAATATCCTATAATTAGAACAATTTTTCATCCAAGTCGAAATGTGTCTGGCTTTCTGTGGGAAATGTGTGTTTGATAGGTATAAATTGTTGGATTCAAGGAATGATGCTAATAAATTACCATTTCGGTTTCTAATTCCACGACTATATTTTCCAGAATAAGGCGGGGATTTGTCCCAATTTGGCGCCAATGATGAATCTCCAGCAAATGGTGCACCAATTTTTGCATTGAAATCTCCACCGATAATAGTGATATGATCTTGAAGATCTTTTAAAGTTTTATTAAGATCTTCATAAAATTTCGTACATTTTACCATTGAGTAACCCATATGTGGAGCATAAGCGTTAATAATATTTAAATATGAATCTGTAAAACAATCAAAAATTCTTACATATCCAATTCTATCTGAAACACTTCGGGTTGAAATTGTCCTAAATCTGGATTTATTTATTGCGAAACCTAAACCATAATGGGGATTATTGCTTTCTAAGAATATAAATTGGATATTTCCATTAAATACTTCTTGGAAAGAGCAAATCTTGGTTTCCTGAAGGCATAAAATATCAAGATGATAATTCATAAAATCCTGACATATTGCTCTCTTTTTAATGATAGATGAGAGAGATAATACATTAAATGTACCAATAGATATTGAACATTTGTTTGATTGATTTTTAAATAACTTTTTGGACGTTTTATTTAAATCTTCCTCATAATTGAGAGAAGAGCTCATCTTAGGATGAAGCGAGGGCGCCACCCCTACATTATTATTTTAAAGTTGAGTAAGTCAGCGACTCTGTTGAAGAATACTAAGAATAGAATCAATTTTTGCATCCATGTTTTGAAATTTTTTATCAAATTTTTCATCCATGTTTTGAAATTTTTTTTTTATCCATTGTTTGAAATTTTTCATCAATGTTTTGAAATTTTTCATCAATGTTTTGAAATTTTTCATCAATGTTTTGAAATTTTTCATCAATGTTTTGAAATTTTTTAATAATATATTCTTGATTGCTAAAAATTTTATT
>JBDKJJ010000010.1:0-2929 GCA_039796635.1 Bacteroidota bacterium | reverse complement strand
CATGATGATTTGTGATTCCATTTTTAAACAACCACTGATGAGCTTCATTTAAAATAGGCTTTATTGTGTTAGAATTCATCCAAGTTTTTTCAGGTGGTTGAAATCCTAATTTTGTTTTTCTCCAAATTACTTCACTAGGAACAATATCAGCAAACGACCGCCTTAAAATATATTTTGTCCAACCATCTTTAATAAAAAATTCAGAAGGTAACATTAATAATTTTTCAACCATTGAATGATTTAAAAATGGAAGCCTTACCTCAATTGAATTTGCCATTGAATTTCTATCAGCATGACGAAGTAACTTATGTAAACCATATTCAGTTAAAAAATGATGCTGCGCCTCTGGTAGATTATTGAAAAATTTGAATAATGACTCTTTTGAATGATTATTGTTTTGGTGAATAAAATCTTTATTTAAAAATTCATTATAACCTGCACTAATGTAATTTCTTTTAAAATCAGATACCATTTTTATTAATGGATGAAATCTTGAATTCATCATAAATAAAATATCAAAATTAAAATCTTCGCCCATTATGTTTTTATAACCCTCTAATTCAGATTTTAAAAATTTGCTATTGTTTAAAAATAACTGCCTGATATAAACTGGATAAAAATGAGAGTATCCTGCAAGCAATTCATCAGCTCCTTGACCATCTAATAAAACTTTTACATTATTTTCAGATGCTAATTTCATTACTTCAAATTGTGCAATTGCACTTGTTCCTGTATAAGGTTCGTCTTGATTTTTTAATACTGAAATAGCTTTTTCTAAAAGATTATTTTCATTCACCCAAATTTCTTTACCATCAATTTGTATTTCATTTTTTATTAGATGAATGTATTTCCCTTCATCTAAATTATCATCATAAAATCTAGCGGAAAATGTTTTTTGAATCTGATTGTTCTGTTTTAAAGAATTTATGATACAAGTAATGGTACTTGAATCTAAACCACCTGATAAGGAGGTACCTACTGTTACATCAGCCTGCAACCTTGTTTTTACTGATTCAGAAAATGTTTCTTTAAACCATGAATAAACTTCCTGCTCATTTGTGTTGTTTTGATTTGGTGTTTTGTTGTATGGTAATGCCCAATACTTTTCAACCTTTAAATCACCTGATTCATTTATTACAAAATAACTTCCTGGCATTAACCGATTTATTTTTTCGTAAAATGTTTCAGTAAAATCTAACGGATTTTCAACTAATTCATTTGCTAAAAAATGATAAACCATTTTTTGATTTATCTTTTTTTCAATTTCTTTTGATGCTAAAATTGTTTTTATTTCTGAAGCAAAAACTAATTTTTTATCATGAGTTGAATAATAATAATGAAATGGTTTTTCACCAAATCTATCACGAGCACAGAATAATTTTTTTTCAATTTTATCCCAAATGGCAAATGCGAACATTCCATCCATTTTTTGAAGGCATTCAATACCATATTCAGCAAATAATGCTAATAAAACTTCGGTATCCGATTGGGTTTTAAATTGATGTCCTTTCTGTTTTAGTTCAGCTTTTAAGTTTAAATAGTTATACAATTCACCATTGTAAGTAATAACATATCTATCAGCATAATGCATGGGTTGACTAGCTGCTGTAGTTAAATCAATAATACTTAATCTATTATGACCCAGAACTAAATTTTTTTCATCATTTGCCCAACTACCATTTCCATCAGGGCCTCTATGATGTTGTGCAGCAATCATTGAATTGATATGATCAAGATTGATGGGTTGTTTTTTAAAATTATATATACCTAAAATTCCGCACATAAATTAGTTCTTTCCGAAAAGTATTTCTTTAAATTGATTATAATTTGATAAAACATCGTAATGTTTTATTATCGTTTTTCGAGCCTCATTTCCTAATGATTTTCTCAGTTGCTCATTTTCAATTAATGTTATTAATCCGTTTTCCCAATCTACATCATTATCTGCAATAAACAATTGGTTTAAGTGCGATACTTCTTTTGGAATACCATAAGGAACACCAATCATTGATAATCCTGTAGATAAAAAATCCATTACTTTCATAGCTGATTTTCCGTTGGCATGAACTGTATTTTTTTCAGGATAAATTCCAATATCAGCATTTTGTAATAATGAATGAAAAGTGTTAGCATTCCAAAAATGATGCTCAATGTTCAGCCCTTCAACCGTTGGTGCTTCTTTACCTACAATAACTAGCACTAATGGATATTTCTCGTTAACTTTAATTAAGGTTGGATAAATATATTTTAAATTAGCAAGGTTATGTGGCATACCAGTCCAAATTAATCGAATAGGAGAATGCAAACTAAAGTCAGTTTTTTCTTTATAAGATGAAGTAACAATGCTTAAATTCCATTGAGTTAGATTGGTGCATATTTTCTTGAAATTATCTAATAAAAATTGATTTGAAACTGTAATTGTTTTTGCAAATTTAACTGTGTTTTTTGTTAATTCGGGCTGATTTTCAAAAACTGAATCCCAGTAATCAATCACTACATTTTTATTCAATTTAAAAACGGTAGCTTCTAATTGCGGAAATTGTAAATCAAAATACATTGGGAATAATCCACGTTGAATAAATACTGCTTCATATTTTAAAACAGATAAAATTTGAAATATTCGCTTGTAATAAACATAAATTAAAAAAAAGTAAAATTTCCATCTTACGCCATTGTAATATTCTAAAGCTTTTGAATCCGATGTTATGCTTTTTACTTTGTAAGGAATTTTATCTTTTTCAAAATAGGGTAGGTATTGTAAAATTCTTCTGTACTCACCATCACTACCTTTAAAAGCATAAGGAAAAAATACAACTCCTTTTCGGTTTTTAAAGGCAAAAATTGGAAGTATTACTCCGAATAATTTAAGAATGAAATTTCCTATAAAAATTGAAATTAAAAATATTAAGTAGAAAAATCTATCAATATT
>JBDKJJ010000009.1:0-7559 GCA_039796635.1 Bacteroidota bacterium | reverse complement strand
ATGTTTCCAATTAAATTCATTCATCACCATTTGTTTTGCGTTATCTCTTAAAGTATTTGAATTCGTTTTATATAAATTATACAATTCAAGCAATCCCTCAAACACTTGTTGTCCGTCCGTTTTATCAATCACAATTCCTGCATTATATTTTGAAATATACTCTCCAATATTTGTTGCTTTAGTTACTAACGAAGGAAGCCCTAAACTTGCCGCTTCTAAAACCGCCGTTGGCAGTCCTTCATTCCGAGATGGATGAATAAATACATCACATTCTGAAATTAATTTCAATTTCTCATCGCCAAATTTACTTCCACAATATTCAATTTGCTTTTGTTTAAATTCATTTCCAATTCTTGCCATTACTTTTTCCTTATCACTTCCATCGCCAATTAATCGAAGATGTGCATCAGGCATTTCATTCAAGAAAAGTTTAAAACCATCTAACACAGCATCTAATCCTTTTGTATAAAAATCAATTCTGCCACAAAAAGCAATGGTGAATTGATTTGGAATTTTTGGTTGCTGAGTAAAATCAATTAAATCAAAACCATAAGGCAATAAATAAGTGTTGGCTGACGGTAAAATAGTTTTAGTTCCATTTACTTCACTTGCACCTAAACAATTAATAAATGCCGCATTTTGAAGTAGCTTTTTTTCAAAAATTGAAATGTATAATTTCTTCTGAAATCCACTTTTTTGCATCGCAATTAAATTGTATCCTCCATGTGCCGTAAAGACAAATTTGCGATTATGTTTTTTCAACAATTTTGAAATAGAATAAAGTTCAGGAAGAAAAACACCATGCAAATGAAAGATGGTTTGTGCAGATGAATCAATTATTTCTTGTTCAATTTTTCTATCCAAAATAAATCTTAATTTATTAGATTGGAATAATTTAGTTTTAAAATTTCGTGGAGGAAAATTTTCTTCAATTGTTGCAGTAATTCCCCACAGCTCAACATTATTGCCCACCTCAGCTTGATGCGTACAAAGTTCATAAACTACTTTGTTTACGCCATTCATACGTTGAGGATTAGCTTTGCCAAGTATTATGTGGGTAATGTCCATGCCATTTGTTTTTTACGTTTTAAAATTATTGTCCAGTAAATTACCATCACAATTTGATTGAACATCAAACCGATTACCACACCAGCCATACCCCATGATTCACACAACCATTTTGCAGCAATCAAACTAAATCCAGTAGTGAAAATATACCCTACTAAAAAATGGGCATTTTGCATATGCACTCTAATTAAAATACGAAATGGATAGCTAATTGCAATAGTCATTAATAATAAGGCGAACCATTGAAGTACTGAGTGGTATTGAATAAACTGTGTACCCCCTGCAGCAAAAAATATTGGTTTTGAAAAAAAGAATAATGTACTTGAAATTATTAAACTTACTACAAATAAACCCATAGAATAATGTTTAACGTATCGCCACATCATTGCTGGAGACTTACGTAACATTTGAGCCGCTTTTGGCAACACATAATTTTCAGAAGCTTGTAAAAATACGCCAATTAATCCTAATATACTTTGCCCCAAACGTACAGCCGCCAAGGCTTGTGCACCAATGTAATATGTGGCGGCTACTACTAAATAATTACCTGAACTCCATTGCAATAAACCTGTAGCAGTGAGCCAACGTGATTCTTTCCAAAACATTTTATAGATTCGGAAAAATGTTGAAAGTGATTGAAACCTTGGTTGCAAAAAGAAAACACCAATCAAAACTGCTGGAATATAGGTTACTGAAATAGTTTTTAAACTACTATCTAATGTGAGTTCTTTGGCATAAAATAAATAGGCTAATACTATGAGTTGCGGAATATTTGAAACTGCATCAATAATAATAGATTGAGTGATTTTTTTTTCGGCAATTAACATTCTTCTTATCAAATCCATCAATAAATATCCTTCAATACAACATAAAGAATAGATGGCTTGAGGTCGGGTTAAAAGACCATCGTGTTCAAAATACTTTCGAGCAAAATGGAGCCCTACTAATCCAAAAGTAATAAATAAAAAACCAGCCCACCAAGCAGTGTGCCTGCAACTTCTTCCTGGTAATCGATATAAAAACAATTGAAATGGTTGAAGTACTAAAGCATTCTGCATGGTTAGCAAAAACATTTGTGCTAACACAATACCTGAATATCTGGCAAAATCACTTACGGGTAAGCCATGTGCAAGAATAAATGTGGTAATAAAGTTTATTCCGCTTACTAAAGCCTGATCAAACATTACCCAGGTAATGGGTTTTGAAATTACAGTTTTAAGGTACTTGTAAGGATCTTTTTCAATCATTAATTTGGTAGTGGTTTTCTTAAATCAATAAATAAATTGAAAAAGCGAAACTCGTATTTTATTAAATTTTTAGGCTAAGTATTTCAACTTAAATATCTACGTGATTATGAATACTTGTCTATTATTGTTTTAAATTTAAAATCGAAATCTGGTCTTTTTTTCAAAATATATTTTTTTTCAAGTGGTGTTAATCGAGGATTAAATTTTATGCATATATAAATAATTAGCATTTGATAAAATAAAATACCATAATTGGTTTCTCCAAAAATTCCAAACTCAGTGAACGAATTAATTACTACTGGAATCAATATCCCTAACAACATTAATCGTTTTTCATTTTCTTCGTTCAAAAACCCTCTTACTGTGAAAATCATTTGAAAAATAACAATGGCAAAGCCTATTAACCCTAAATTCATAATTACTTGCATAAAAGTATTATGTGTCATGTGTGCTTCGTAAGTATGTACGCTTTTAAAGGTTTCACCATAAGCAATACGCATAAAACCAAATCCAAACAACGGTTCTTTTGGTAATCCTTCGGTGATAAGTGCTTTCCAAAATGGCATTCTTCCTGTCATTGATAATACATCGTCAATACCACCTTTCCGTAAAATTAATTTTGAAACAGCTATGGGTAAAACTGCTGCAACGCCAACATAAGTAAGAATTTCTAATTTCACATTTTTTGCATTTCGGATATGGAAAAATACTATTAGCAATAAACCTACTAATGATGATCTGGATTTGGTCATCACAAGTGCAATCACCATTATTAATATTTTAAAAATTGTCCACCATTTGTTAGGTTTTCGATACAAATCAAAAATTAAGCATGAAATACCTAAGCCACAGTACATTCCTAACTCATTTGGATTCATGATATACCCCCCAAGCCTAGCATCTTCACCTCCTTCAACCAATCTAAAAAAAATATCGGGTGCTACAATCATACCTACCGTAAAAATAAATAATAGCATAAATGCTACATTACCCATCAAATTATAAAACCTAACTGGGTTATCAGGATAAAATTCATCCAATAAAAAAATTGCTTTGATAAGAAAATAGGCAAATACAAAACTACTTAAATCCATTACCCACTGTAATGAACTGTAGCCTACATTAGTACTCCAACAAAATGAAACTAAGCCTAATAATAAATACGAAGCATAAAGTCCAATTGAAAATTCATTTTTTAGTTTGAATGAATCAACCGCACCTCTGTTTAAAATATTTTTATAAACTAAATAAATACATGCAGTCATCCCTACCCTTGTAATAACTTTAAAAACACGAGTAAATACTATGCTTTCATTCCAAGTGAAAAAACCAGCTATCATAATAAATAGAATGATTAACAAAATCGTATTTATTCGATTAAGGTAGGTGGTGTGTTCTATATATACCTCTTGTTTCAAACTAATTTTGTTTAGCCTGTTTTAATTTTTTTTGAATAGCAAGTATAGGTTGTTCAACATATTTATATGAAATTGAAGCAACTATAATTACTATTGAAAACAATACAATATAATACAATGGCAAATACCATTTTGATTCAATGAAGCCATGTAACATTTTTTTAAAAAGTAAACTTACAGCATATATGAAAGGTACATGTAACATATAAATACCATAAGAAATATCTCCTAAATAATTAAATACTTTGTTATCTAATGAAAAAATACTATTTTGATTTACTCCTAAATTTAAAATGAGCCAACCTAAAAGCAACCCGATGGGCAATGGCAAAATCACTTCACCAATGGTTGATTTATTATAACCTAAAAAAAACAAGATTATTAAAATTGTTAATAAAAATTGTAGTGGTTTTGAAGTGAACACGATTTGATTCATCAACCAATCTTTTTTGTAGAATAACATCCAAGCTAAAGCCGCTCCTATGCCCATATAATGAAATTGAAGGGTTCGAATGAATACTTGTATTTTTTCAGATAAATTAAAAATATTGAGTGTATTTGCTGTATTCAATAATAAAAAAAATAAGCTAATAGATACAATAACAGGCATCAAATTACTTTTTAATCGTTTCACCAATGGTGCCCAAAAAAGGTAAAATTGCTCTTCTACTGCAATTGACCACGTGACATGAATTATTCCGCCAACATCAAATAAACTGTTCATTAAATTAGCAAGAAAAAAAACATACATCAAAACTGCAAGTGAGATTGAATAATGAGTTGGTGCCTCAAAACCAAGAATTGGCGCCACTTTCCAATAAAAAATAAATCCTAAAAAGATAACTAAAAAATATAATGGCCAGATTCGAAAAACACGTCTTAAATAAAAATCTTTAATATTTATAGTTGATGTTTTTTTTTCTTCAACTAAAAGCAAATAGGTTATTAGAAAACCACTTAAAACAAAAAAAAATGAAACGGCCCACAATCCTTTTGAATTGATTGGATAATCAAGATAATGAGGTAATCCTTGAATTTTTAAATTTGATTGTATGTGCATTAATACAACTAATGAAGCTGCAAAAAAACGTAATGCATTCAATCCTTTAAACCATGTAGATTTTAAGGTGCTAGAAGGATTATTTTGAAGTGTATTTGAACGCACTTTATTTAATTCGTAAACGCTTGGTTTGTTTAAAAATAGTTTTTGCTTTGGAAAAAATTGAAGGACTATAGCCAGCACGATTAACAATATAATAGAAATTTTGAAGGTTCATTTTTTCTTTAATATCATCAACTTGTTTCACAAAACTTAATTTTGAATATCTGCTATCAAGTACAAATAAATTTACATCTACACTTCTAAGTGAAAGCATGCAATTTGAATTTTCTTTTAACGAGCTGTTTTGAATTATTACCAAATCATTTTCTGATTTCCATTTAGATAGTAGTTCATCGAATATGTGGGGTATTTTCCAATTTTCAGTAATTGAATCTATATGAATTACTTGTAAATGGTTAAAATTATGGGTACTTCGTTTATCCATTGAAACATAAAGAACTTTCTTGCCTAATTGTTCAGCGGCGTTTGCAATTCCAAAAGCCACTGATCTTTTTCCTTCATTAGTATGCATTGAACTAATTGCAATTGAATCATGTTTTTTAATTGTATTATTGAAATCAAGTTCAATAAACCATTTCTTAAAAAAGTCATTTAAATTTTCAGCATCAGCAATATAAGGTATTGATTGAAGCACTTTTGTATCGGAGTTTTTGTAAATCAAAGATTCGTCACCTACACTACCTCTTATGGCGCTTACTAAATAGATTCCTAATGCACTAAATAAAATTGAAAGGAAAATGGCTAATGCTTTTAGTAACGAGGGGTTGGGTGAAACTGGATTCTTTGCAACTTCACCATATTGAATAATTCGATGAAATGAAATAGCTGCAGCTCTTGCAATTTCAGCTTCGGTATTTTTTTGTTGTAAAAAATTATAAGTTTGTTCATTAAGATTAAAACTTCGTTGTAAAATATTCAAAGTTTTCTCTTTTACTGGTAGGGTATTAAAAACTTGTTGTGCTTCAAAAATTTCATCTTCAAGCCTACTATATTTTGTTTGATAATCAATCAATGAATTTTTTACAGATTCTTTAATGTAGGCTATATAATCTTTTATTTTATCATCAATAACTTTTACCTTTTCATCTTCAGTGGTGTAATCTAGCAATAAATCACGCCGCTTAATTTGTAGCTCTTTAATGTTTTTTACCATTTCAGTTGATAATAAATCATTAAAAGCTTGAAAGTTAGGCGCAACATCAAGAGCATTTTTATCATTGGTTAATAAATAATCATATAGTTTTTGCACAGCATCAATAGTCATTCGAAGGTTTGATGCTTGAATTTTCATTTCAGAAACTTTACGTAAATCTGTTTCTGTTTCTTGTCGAGTATTAATTATTTTATTCTGATCACGATAGCTTTGTATATTATTTTCTGAATTTGATAATTTTGAATCAATGGAATCTATTTGTTTATTTAAGAACTTTACAGTAATATCAGCGGCTAATACTCTTGAAAAAATAAAATCTTGAACATATATATTTGAAATTGTATTTACAATTGCAGCTGATTTAGTAGGGATGGTACTTTGATAGCTAATTCGAAGTACAGGAACATCTTTATCAACTGGTGTTACATCTAGATTGGATTCCAATTCTTTAATTAAACCTGTTCTTGTTCTTACCTTTAATTCATAATTGCCTATTAACATTATCTCAGGTTTATCATGAAAAAGTTTTAAATTTTGTTGGAGCAAAATCATCCCTTTTTTGGTAACTAATGGTGAATTAAAATTTGTTTTTATTGGTGCTGAGCTATCAGGCAAACTGATTTCATATTCACTTGAATTTAATACTTTAACCTTAAATATAATGTCATCTTTGAGTTCGGCATTAGGTTGAAATATTGCAATAAATGGGCAATCGTAAAATAATTCAGTTTTCTTTATTGTTCCGATTCGGTAAACTTGATAATTTAAGTTCAATGAATCAATTATACGTTCTAACAAAATTTCAGATTTCAATACTTCTACTTCAGTTCCTATTTTGTTGGTTTGAGCAAATAAATCAAAATCTTTGTAAAGGTTAGTACTAGGCGTTCCTTCATTGGCTTCTGCTAATTTTATTTTTGCAGTACTTTCATACATAGGCACTGCATATTTCAAATATCGGTTGGTAAAAAATAATGCTACAGTTATTACTACTACAAATACATACCAATTTCGGATAAGTGCCTTTAATATGCGTAATGAATCGCTCATTGAATTATTTTTTTAGTAATGCTGTATATAAAACTACTAATGTTGTAACCACAGATGTAAATGGAGCAATTGTAGAAATTCGTTTATCAAAATCTTTAGCTCGTTTACTTGGTACATAAACTAAATCACCAGGTAATATCGAAATGTTATTAGTAATGAAACGATCGCTTCGTGTTAAATCAACCAATAATTGTTTTTGAAATCCATCAACTGTTCTAACTACTATTATCTTTTTTTTATTAGCATAAAAATCAAAATCGCCAGCTAAGGCTATAGTTTGGGCTAAATTATATTGAGATTTATCAAAAATAAGTCTTCCTGGCGCTTTAACTTCACCCATCACTATTACTTCCTTGTTTAATACCCGTACAAATACAATCGGGTTTACAATCCATTTCGATACAATTTTTTTTAATGTATCTTCTGCTTGTAACATTGTCATTCCACTTACTTTTAAATTTCCTACTTTAGGAATTTGAATTTCACCATTGGCATCAACC
>JBDKJJ010000008.1:0-17859 GCA_039796635.1 Bacteroidota bacterium | reverse complement strand
ATTTAAGAATTGCCCTAAAATTAAAAATCCTGACTTAAAAGTCAGGATTTAATTTATCTATCAGAAGTTTGCAATTCTTTTAGTCGTTGAACTAAGTATAAAGTCCATTGCCTTTCAGCTCTGTATAGTTTTACAATTTTTCGCGATGAAATTACTTTTTTAAATTCAGCGTAATATTTTTTCTTCAAATCCAACTCATGTTGTTCCATTTGAAAACTTTCTAAAATTGCTTTTTCAATTTCAGTATCCGTCATTTTATCATAGTTCTTTTTGGCATCATGCAACAAATCTTTTTTGTCCTGACGAGTAGCTTCCAACTCTTTTCTATACTGATTATAAACAGGCCAAAAAGCTTGAGATTCAGCAGGTGTTAAATCCATTTTTTTTGTAATGAACGCCACTTTTTCAGCTTCAATTTTTTCTTTTACTGTATTGCTCATTTCAACATCTTGTGCTTTCAAATAAATATTGAAAAACAAAAAGCTGAATACAAAAATCAATATGTAAATTTTATGTTTCAATTTATTTTGCAAAGTTAAATAGCATCATTCAAATCTGTTTCATCTAATTCATTTTCTAAATAATTTTTCAATTCTTGTTTTTCAATCTCTACTTTATTTTGTTTTGGAATAGAATTAATTATAGTTTTTTTCACATTAGCTTTCACTACTTTATCTGTTAATTGTAATTCATCCACATCTTCTGTATGCGTTTGTAAATAGCATTTAATTTCCTGAGCCGTTAATTCCTGATTAACTGAAATGGTAGATTTTGATTGAAACAAAAAAGTAATTCCGATGATAAAAGCTGCCACAGCCGCTGCTGCACTAAATTTAAAATACCCAGAATGAAACCAACTTATAACTTTTGTTTCTGTTTGTTCAGAAGCTTTTGCCGCTGCTAAAAATTTATCAGGATTAGTTTCAAAATAATTTTCAGGAATACTGAAACTTTCAACTTTGATTAACTCTTGATTTAATTCAGAATTTTTAATTTTTTCAAAAACATGAGAAGATAAATTTTCAAAATAAACTTCATCAACCTTAAACGCAGATAATTTTGAAAAAGTTAAAATTGGTTCATCATCCACCATTTTTTTGGAAATATCTACAATCAATTTTTCAGTTGATTCAAAATAATTTTCAGGAGTGGTAAATGAATTTATTTTTGGAAAAGTTAAAATTGCTTCATCAAAGCTTGCCGCATTTTTTTTCAACAAAACATTTTCAGTCAAATTTTCAAAGTAACCCTTAGGCACTTTGAATCCATTACGGTTGCCAATTTCGGCAAGTAAAGGTGAAATTTGGTTTAGTTCCTGTTTTATTAAATCCTTGTGTTCCATTTTATTTTCCAACTCAAAGGTTGGATATTTTTTATCTAAAAAAGTTTAATCAGTATTTTTAATTATAGCTTCAATTTTTTTTACTGCATGATGATAGCTTGCTTTTAAAGCTCCTTCACTTGTTCCTAAAACATTACTCATCTCTTCGTAAGGCATTTCATCATAATACCGTAAATTAAAAACTAATCGTTGTTTATCGGGTAACGTCAAAATTGCTTTTTGCAATTTAGTTTCTAACTGATTTCCGTCAAATTGATTGTCAGCAGTTAATTTGTTAGATAAATGATTTTGTAATTCATCTAATGAATAAGAAAACTTGCGTTGTTTTTGGGCTAAAAAAGTCAAACATTCATTCGTTCCAATTCTGTATAACCAAGTATATAGCTGACTTTCTTCTCTAAAATTTTCTAATCCTTTCCAAGCTTTAATAAAAGTATTTTGCAATACATCATTAGCATCATCATGGTCAATCACCATTCTACGAATATGAAAATACAACCGCTGTTGATACTTTACAACCAACGCTTTGAAAGCCATATCGCGGCTTTCAGCAATTTTATATTTCAATAAAATTTCTTCGTCGGTCATTAGATTTAGATTAATTCGCAATTACTCAATGCTCAATTTCTCAAATCAAATTCATTGAGTCATTACGCTATTGAGTCATTGAGTCAACTTTTTCTTGCAATAACCTTTAATGCAGCGCTTACTATGTTAGGGGTATCTAATCCATATTTCACCATCAATTCTTCAGGTGTTCCGCTTTCGCCAAATGAATCATTCACAGCAATCATTTCCATCGGAACTGGATTATTCAACGCTAACAATTGTGCTACTGAATCGCCTAATCCTCCATTTCGTTGATGTTCTTCAGCTGTAACCACACATCTTGTTTTTGCAACGCTTTTTAAGACTGCTTCCGAATCGAAAGGTTTAATGGTATGTAAATTAATTATCTCAACGCTTACATTTTGTTCTGCCAATATCTTACCTGCCTCTACTGCTTTCCACACTAAATGACCACAGGCCACAATGGTTACATCCGTTCCTTCGCACAAGATTTGTGCTTTGCCTATTTCAAATTTTTGAGTGGTGAAATTGGCGCATTTTGGTCTTCCAAAACGTAAATAAACAGGACCATGATGGTCGGCAATGGCTATAGTAGCAGCTTTGGTTTGATTATAATCGGCAGGAACAATCACCGTCATGTTCGGTAACATTTTCATCAATCCTATATCTTCCAAAATTTGATGGGTAGCACCATCTTCACCTAATGTCAATCCTGCATGGCTTGCACAAACTTTTACATTTTTATCAGAATAGGCAATGGATTGACGAATTTGATCATAAACTCTACCTGTACTAAAATTAGCAAATGTGCCTGTAAACGGAATTTTGCCTCCGATAGTCAATCCTGCAGCAACGCCCATCATATTCGCCTCAGCAATACCACATTGAATAAATCGCTCAGGAAAATCTTTGATGAATGCATTCATTTTTAATGACCCAGCCAAATCAGCCGTTAATGCTACTACATTAGGATTTATTTTTCCTAATTCATGTAAGCCATCGCCAAAGCCACCTCTGGTTTCTTTTTCATCAATTTTTTGAATATCTGTTACTTTCATTTTGGTTGAAATTTTTACGAAAGTACAATCTAAATTCGGTAAGCCCGAAAATCAAAATTAACAATGTGGAAAAAGAAGGTGAAGTTGCTAATTCACCAATTTGTCTAATTAAAGAATATTCTTAAAATTAGGAAACCAAACACAAACCATAGAAAATAAATTACAATTGACCACATCAACAAATAAGAAAAAAAAATGGGGCGATAGAAAAAGGCAATTAATGAAATTGAAATTAACAATGGGATTATTTCTAGAAAAATCAGAAGGGTTAAATCAGCATCAAAGCATGTTGAAGCTAAAATTATTATAGCTATCAAATGGGCTAATTTGGCTTCTTTTGTCCAAATAGTTTGTTTTAATTTCTGAAATATTACAGCAAATAAATTCATGGTATGAAGCTTCATAACGATGAGCAAATAAATCTATTTTGATTTTCAAAAATTAATTCTTGTTTCTCTTTAAAACTAAAAAGCCGAATCAAAATTTGATTCGGCTTTATACTTTAATGTTTAAGTATATTATTGTTTGATTATTTTTTCGTGATACAAGATTGATTTTTCATTACTAATTTTTACAAAATAATTACCTGATGCAAAATTAGATAAATCAATATTTGAAATGGTTGTACCAGCTTTCATGGTTGATGAATACATCAATCTTCCTAATAAATCTACTATTTCAATTTTTGTATCAGAACTAAGTTGTTTTTCAAACTTAACTCTTACAAAATTATTGGTAGGATTTGGTGCTATAATAATTCCATTATCTTCTTTTAATAAAGAATAAATACCTGTTGGCATATCCTTGATTTCTATTGTAAATTGTCCTTTTGGAGTAGCAGGTTGACTTTGTGTAGCCTCATAGCCATCAATCATTATGTAATATGTTGTTCCTTTGTTTAATTTAATTGTATCGTCAGCAGTTGTACCTACATTACATCCTGGATAGCATCCTTTACCTGTTGAACCAAATGAATTGGTATCACAAGCTGAAGCTGAGAACACACCAACATGTAAACGAATACCACCAGTAGCAGGTGAAGTTGTTTCAATAATATAATTAGCAGTATCACTTGGTGTAAACTTATACCATAAAACATAATTTGGTGTGCCACATGTTAGATTGGTGTAACCAGCAGCTATAATTGTATTAGCTGTTTCTTCAGGTGTGATGGCAGTTGAATTATCATCTAATACAGGTGTATTAATTATTAATTGTGTAGCTCCGCAAATGGTATCGTTAGCTGGAGATGATGGGGCATTCGCTATTTGAATGGTGAATGTTCCGGCTGTATTTCCATTATTAGCTCCTTCAATCATGAAGTAATAAGTTGTGCCGCCAACAAATCTATCAACATAAGTTGCATTTCTTGTTAAATTAAATCCTGAAGGTCCTTGATAACATCTAATATAGTTTAATGTTGAATTACAAGAAGTAGCTGTGTAATAAGATACCATAGTACTTAAACCTACATTGGCAAATGAAGCCATATTAATTGAATAATTGCCTGATACTGCAGGTGTAAATTTATACCACATTGAACCAGAAATTGAATTGCTGCAATTATATCCAGCTGCTTGTACATCAGCATCACGTGGGTCAGTTGGGTAAGCATCAGTATTATCGCCATTGTATGTTGTGTTCAAAGTCATGGTAACTGCACCACAAATAGTATCATTAGCAGGTGGTGGGGGTGCTAAATCAATCATTACATTAAAAACCCCTGTTGCACTTGCTCTACCATCAACCATAAAGTAGTAGGTGGTTCCAGCATTCATTAATAATTTAGATGTAACACTTGAACCAGCATTATTCAATGAATTCAAACATGATGCTGTTGTTACTGTATCAGTACAATTTGTGCCACCTAAAAGTATTAATCCAGTTCTGCCATATAATCCGCAAGCAGGTGATGAAAAAGTGAAATTATAATACGAAGTAACAGTAGGTGAATAACTATACCACATTGTGTTATTAGGGGGTGAACAAGTATATCCGTTTGCAACCACTTCAACTGAATCATAGACATCATAATAATTAGCAAGTGAATTATCAGCGGTGTATGTAATGCCATTACTCATAGCTACTGCGCCGCATATATTATCATTAGCAGGTGTAGCAGGACAAGAAATACTTCCTGCATTATTTAACACAACCATTACTGAACCTATTCTTTGTGTACCAACTGTTCCACAAAGCCCATTTTTATTAAAAACAATATGAAACAAACCTGAATATGGTGCTGTAAAAATTAGCGAATTATTGATATTAGGCGCTGCGTAGGCTCCGCCAATTGCTGTTCCAGAACAGCTAGTGTCATTCATGGTAATCGAAATAATTTCCGTTGAGTTGAAAATAGAAATTGTGATATTTGAACCAGCAACTAATCTAATTCCATATCCATCACCATCCCTAAACTGATAATTATTTTGAGTAATTATTGTGGTATCAGCAATTAGGGTATCGTGATTAAAACACATATAGCCGCCATATCTAGCTAATCCGCCTGGTTCGGCAAATTGAGTATTATAAACTTGTGCTGCTGAAGTTGGTGTGCACTGGCTATATGCATCAAGCTTAAATAGTACCAGTGTCATCACTAAAAGAATGAGTAGATTTTTTTTCATTGCAAAAAGATTTTGGTTTTGTTATTAAAAATTATTCAATAAATGTAAACCAAAATCTTTTTGCTTTCAAATTTATTTTTAAGCTGTATAAAAAGGAATTTTTACAACTTTTGCTTTTAGTTGTTTATCTCGAACCTGAATATAAATTTCAGAATCAATAGCAGTTTTGTCGATTGGAACATAGCCCATTCCTATTGCTTTATTTAATGATGGCGATTGGGTGCCACTTGTTACAATTCCAATTTCATTTCCGTTGCCATCCATAATTTTATAATCATGACGTGGAATGCCTCTATCAATCATTTCAAAACCTACTAACTTTCTTGAAGTTCCGTTTTTCTTATGATTTTCAATTGCGGTTCTGTTGGTAAAATCTTTTGTGAATTTAGTAATCCAACCCAAACCTGCTTCAATTGGCGAAGTAGTATCATTAATATCATTGCCGTATAAGCAGAAGCCCATTTCTAAACGAAGTGTATCTCTGCAAGCTAAACCAACAGGCTGAATTCCAAACTCAGTACCGCTTTCAAATATTTTATTCCAAATTTCTACTGCATTTTTTTCATCAAAATAAACTTCAAATCCACCAGCGCCAGTATAACCTGTAGCTGATATCAACACATTGTCAAAGCCACAAAAAGTACCTTTAGCAAAATGATAATATTTAATTTCAGATAAATTTACATCCGTTAATTTTTGCAAAACATGGATGGCTTTAGGCCCTTGCACTGCCAACAATGCAGTTTTATCGCTGATATTTTCCATTTCAACATTAGCAGTATTGTGCTTCATTATCCAGTTCCAATCTTTATCAATGTTACTTGCATTCACCACCAACATATAGCCATTTTCACTTACTCTATACACCAATAAATCATCTACAATGCCACCATCATTATTTGGCATACAACTATATTGCGCTTGATTAATAATCAACTTTGAAGCATCGTTAGTTGTAACACGTTGAATTAAATCTAAAGCACCTTCGCCTCTAACAATAAATTCACCCATGTGGCTTACATCAAATACGCCTACTGAATTTCTAACACATAAATGTTCTTCATTAATTCCTTTGTAAGTGATAGGCATATTATAACCAGCAAATTCAGCCATTTTAGCGCCTAATTGTAAATGTATTTTTTCGAATGGTGTTGATTTCATGATAAATTATTTGAGCGGCGAATATCGTAAATAATGAGAAATATTTTTTTCAATTGAGAATATTAATTCAAACAAATAATTTTTTAAAACAAAAAACTATTTTTGCACAAATCAATTTTTTAGATGAACAAACCAATTAACAAGGTTTTAGTACTTGCACCTCATACTGATGATGCTGAATTTGGATGCGGCGGCACAATAGCTAAATTCATAGAAGCTGGTGCTGAAGTTACAGTTGTAGCATTTTCTACTTGTCAAGAATCATTACCAAAACATTTAGCACCTGATACTTTAGCAATTGAATCTAAAGCTTCAGCCGAATGCATGAAAGTGAAAGAGTTGATTTTATTAGATTATAAGGTTAGATATTTTTCAGAAAACAGACAAGATATTTTAGAAACCTTAGTTAAGTTAAAAAAGCAAATTCAACCTGAATTAGTATTAATGCCTAATTCAAATGATATTCATCAAGATCATTACACTATTTACATTGAAGCAAAACGTGCATTTAAAACGTGCAAAATGTTAGGTTATGAATTGCCATGGAATAATTTTACCATGATTACTAATTATCATGAAGTATTAACCGAAGCACATATCAATAAAAAAACTGAAGCTATACTTTGTTATAAATCTCAATCACATCGTGATTACTATAGTTCAGATTTTGTAAAATCTTTAGCTTATGTAAGAGGTACTCAAATTGGGCAGCATTATGCTGAGGCTTTTGAATTAATTAGATGGATTAACGATTAATAATTTAAAAGTAACAATCACTCATTAATGAAAATAGTTTCAGCCCATCAGCCGCATTACTTGCCTTGGATTGGCTATTTTCATAAAATTGCACAATCAAATACTTTTGTAATTGTAGATAATGTTGATTTAACAAGACCAAGTTATATCAACAGAAATACACTTACTGGCAAGGCTGGTCAGTTTAATCTTACCATACCTATTAAGCATACATCAAATTTTAAATTGATTAAAGATGCTGAAATAGATTACTATACTAATAGATGGATTACTAAGCACATTCGCTCTATCATTCATCATTATTCATCTACAGAGTTTAGTCAATTATTCATTGATTTTATTTCAAACACATTACATAAAAAACATAAATGGCTGTTTGATTTAGATACTGAAATAATTTATTTCCTATTAAATTATTTAGAAATAAAAACCGAAGTAATAATTGCTTCTGAAAAAAATATTGGCGGACAAAAAGAAACTGATTTGTTTCTTAGTCTTTTATCCGTTACCAATTCAGATACTATACTTATTGGCAAAGGCGCATCATCCAGTTATATGGATAGAGAAGTGATATTGGCAAACAATTATAAAATTGCCATTCAAGATTTTGAGCACCCTGTTTATACTCAAAAAAGTAAGGTTTTTTGCAAAGGAATATCAGTATTAGATTTTTTAATGAATGTACCTAAAGCAGAAGCTATACAAATCATAAAACATCAATCAGGCAATTTTAAAATATATGAAAGAAGTTGACGTATTATTTTTATTAGATAATAATTTTGGTAATGCTCACGATAATCGTGTTTACCGAGCTTTAAAAGTGTTTCAGCAAAATGGGTTTAAAGTTGCCATTGTATGTATGCAACATTCTGATTTGCCAATGGAAGAAACCATAGATGGCATTGATATTTACAGAATGCATGATGCACAAATCATGCGACCACATACATTGTTCAGTTATCGTAAAAAATTAGCGGCTAATATTATCAGCAAATTTAAATTCAAAACTGTATATGCTAATGATTGGACAATGCTTAATATTTCAACACGAATAAAAAAAGCATTACCGCATGTAATTCATATTTATGATACACATGAACTATTGATGGATTACCATTTTGACGGTATGGATAAAATGCCTTGGATCAATCAACAAAAAGCAAAACTTTGGATTAAATACCAACAATATTTAGAAAGTGTAGATATTAAAAATACTGATATTTCTATTTCCATTGCCTATTCGGTGGCTACATTATTGCATTTTAATTACCGCTTAAAACAAGCACCTTATGTAGTAAGAAACATTCCTGAATTTGGTTTTTTTAATGAAAAATTAGATGATAAAATAGTAGCTGAATTAGATGCAAAATTAGTTTCGTTAGCGCCTAACACACATCATTTAATTTTTATTGGTGATTATATGCATTATCATAATGGCATTGAAATATTATTTAATGCCCTTACTAAATTGCCTAAAGATGTAAAATTAGTAATGGTGGGTACCAATCGCCACAAATCACATTTTGATAAAATAAAAACCGATTTGAATATTGAAGATAGAGTTATAGAATTAGGAAGATACCCTCAAAAATATTTGATGTATTTAAAATCAAAAGTATCTATATCTGTAGCGCCTACACAGGATTACGGATTTTTCCATAATTACTATTCATTGCCAAATAAATTATTTGATTCTATTAAAATTGGCTTTCCGTTAATCACAAGCTCATTGCCCGAACACAAATTAGTTGTAGATACTTATAAAGTAGGTGAAAGCTTTGATGCCTTCAATACCGAAAATGGTACTGCTGAATTGATAGAGCTGTATGCTAAAGTATCAAACAACTTAGCTTATTACCAACAAAATGTAGTGGCTACACAAAAAGAAGTTTCAGTTGCTAATGAATTTGCTCCTGTCATAAAACACTTAAAAAGATTGTTGAAGTAATTGACTTTGATCACTGCACTCTATTGGTATTTTTATAATGGTTAGTGTCATTCACTATTGATGAAACTTATTTTAAATCAATTTCGATTTTAAAAAATTCACCATATCCAATAAGTTATCAAATATCAAATCCATTTCGTCAGTTGTTTGGTTATTGTATTCTTTTCTGTCATCAATAAAAATGGTGTACATAGCTAAGTTTCTACCAAATTGCATATCGCTAATATTATTGCCCACCATTATTGATTTTGAAAAATCAATTTCTTCAAAATCGGCTTTTGCCTGTAAGCCCATACCCGATGCTGGCTTACGATGTGTGCTGGTTTCTTTATTGGTGTCGGTACAAAAATAAATTTTATCAATACGGCCTTCGTGTTTTTCAATTTCTGCCAACATATTGGTATGAATTTCATTCAAATCATTTATTGACATTAATCCTATACCAACACCACGTTGATTGGTTACAATTAAAATAAGGCTGAATAGCTCAGCCAATTTTTTCATGGCTGGTAATGTGGTATCAAAAAAACGGTATTGATTCCAATTTCTTACATAATCACCTGGCGTATCATGATTCAAAACGCCATCACGGTCTAAAAATAATGTCCAATCGCCATCAATATTTTTTACAAATTCAGTATTCATTTATTTGGGTTGATAATATTTTTTTAATCCTTCAGTAACCATTGCCACTGCTGGGCAAATCATACTATTCAGATAAGTTATTTTTAATTTATTATGTATTTTATTTTGTTGTGTATGCGGATAATCACGGCATGCACCTGGGCGGCTATCATACACCGAACAGTATTTGTCAGCACCTAAAAACGGACAAGGCATTTGCTTAAAAACGTAATCATAATCTTCATCAATTCGCAAATATTTTTCGGTAAACTGTGATGGCTTTAATCTTAATTCATCCGCCAATCTATCAATGTCTTTATCTTTTAAAAGTGGGCCTGTGGTGGAGCAACAATTAGCACATTGCAAACAATCTATGGTTTCAAAAGCTTCGTCATGCAATTGATTGGTGATTTTATCTAAATCACGTGGCACCAACTTCTTCAAGCGTTCAAAAAACTTTTTGTTTTCCGAACTTTTTGCAGTTGATAGTTTTAATATTTTTTGGTATTCGTGAAGCATGATTTTAAAAAGCCTTCTTACTGCTTTTAGAAATGATATTTACAAATGTACAAAATCAATTTCTTTGATATAATATTATGCTATACTGAAAAATAAATAAGTCCGCCAGCCCTCTCCCTTTTGCAGAGGGTAAGGGGGAGGTGGTTAAATGAAATGACTGATTTATTTTTCATATTGATATTCGCAAATGAATGGTAATTTGCAAGCAAATATTTTTGAATGGAGCAGCAAAAAAATAATCCGTTGCATGGTATTACTTTAGAGCAAATTTTAAACTACTTGGTTGAAACCAAAGGTTGGGAGTATTTAGCAAATGAAATAAATATCAATTGTTTTAAAATTAATCCGAGTATAAAATCAAGTTTAACTTTTTTACGAAAAACACCTTGGGCAAGAGCTAAGGTTGAAAGCCTTTATTTGTATGTGGTTCGTAAAAATAAAACGCACTAAACTGACCATGCATCTTTAGTTCCTAATTCAGGTCGGCCATTGGCTTTTAAATTAAAAAATAATTGCATTCTATAAGTAGTTAACCATTTGATGGGTGCATTGATAATGGCGGCGCCTAAGGGCATTTCTTCTTTTGTAGGCATCAATGCTATTTTATTGATTAAATCTTCATCAGTAATTGAATTCATCCAATCCAATATTTCTTTTTCTTGTTGCTCAATTCTTTCTTTGAAATTTTCAATGGTTAATGTTGTTCTATGAGCTCTGATGGCAGCCCAATCTTCAGGCGTAATATCATTTTTTATTAACCATCTCAACATCACCGAGCCAATGCTTGATAAATATTGCATTAATTCTAAAGTGCTTCTTATTTTTTCTGCTTGACGATATTCTAAATCTTTTTCTTCAATTAATGCAGCTAATTTTTTTAATGAAGAAGTTTCTTTTAATAAACTTTTGGTTAGATGTTCTTTATACATTTTATTGTGATTTTAATTTTATAAAATACAATAACATCTGAGTTTTTTAATTGTTTATTTTACCATTATTATAATTTATTAAATGAATAAAGCTGTTAAAAATTTATTGGATGATGCTGTTGAAAGACTTAACAATAAAGCATTTATAAGCAACGACCCCATTTCAGTTCCTCATCAATTTACTAAAAAACAAGATATTGAAATTGCAGGATTTTTTGCTGCCGCCTTTTCATGGGGCAACAGAACTACAATTATTAATAAATCAAATGAACTGATGCAGTTGATGGATAAATCACCTTATGAGTTCATTTTGCATCATACTCATTCAGATTTAAAACAGCTAAACAACTTTGTTCATCGAACATTTAACAGCACCGATTTATTGTATTTTATAACAGCATTAAATAGATTGTATAAAGAAAATAATTCGTTAGAAAATATTTTCATGAAGCATTCCCTTCATCAACAATTTACAATGGGACAAGGGCTAAAAGATTTTTACCTTGATTTTTTTGATGATGAATTTGCACCAACCCGAACTAGAAAACATGTGGCTACACCCGATAGAAAATCTGCTTGTAAGCGGCTGTGTATGTATTTAAGATGGATGGTGAGAGATGATAAAAAAGTAGATTTTGGAATCTGGAAAAATATAAAACCCAAAGATTTAATTTGCCCATTAGATGTTCATGTAGGCAATATAGCAAGGCAATTAAAATTGATAAATAGAACAACTAATGATTGGCAAACGGCTGTTGAACTAACTGAAGTGTTAAAACAATTTGATAAAAATGACCCAGTGAAATATGATTTTGCGTTGTTTGGAATGGGAGTTAATTCCTAACTATTTAGCATTCAATTTTTTTCTTTTATCAAAATACTTTTTCATGGTTTTTTGAGGCGGATTAAAATAGCCAAAAGCAATATGCGGAAATTCTTTTTTAATGGCTTTCATCATTTGCCTTACGCCCATTGTTTCGCCACAATCTGTTACACCAATTTTACCCAAGTACCAATCAGGGTCAATATTGAAATTACGCCATTGTATCATGGTTAAATCAGTATCAATAATTAATTTTCGTAAGGCTTCATATTCTGCAACAGAATCTGTCATTCCCGGAAAAACAAAATAATTAATTGATGCCCAACCATTATAGCTACGCATCATTTTTATAGATTCTTTTAAATTTTCAAATTTGTAATTATTGGGTAAATAATATTTGTTGTAAATCTCAGGTCGAGCACTGTTCATACTTACACGAATACTTTGCAAACCAGCTTTACACATGGCTTCTACAGCTTTTGGCATACTACCATTTGTATTGATATTGATAATGCCTTTATTCGTTTTTTCTCTGATAATTTTAATCGCTTCGGCATTTGTTTCCCACATCAATAAAGGTTCGCCTTCGCAACCTTGCCCAAAGCTGATGATAGAATCTTCTACATTTTCTAAATGAGGAACGGTGTATTCTGAAATCTCAAATGGTGTAGGTTTAAATTGTAATCTATCATGCGATGAAGTAATGGCTTCTTCGGCAGGTTGGAAAGAAATACAACCAATGCAATTGGCATTGCATGCTGGCGATGATGGAATTGGAGCTTCGTATCTTCCCATAAAAAAATTACGAGCTGCTGGGCAATAGTAAGTTAAAGCACAATTGTTGGCAATATGCGCCAATAGCCTGTTTTCGGGATGTTGAGCCAACATCTTTTTTACATTTTTCTTTACCAAGTTATGGTCAAAACCTTCAGGATCTTGTCGAACATCATCATCAATTCTTATAGAGGTAACATAAAATTTATTATTCAACCAACCTACTGCATTGTAGCAAAATAAAGGTAGAGTAGGGGCTTCGGGCAATGTTTCATAAGCAGCTAAATACAAAGTGGTATGTGCCGGAGGAACAAATGCAGCCACTGCAAATCCTTCTTCCCTAACTTTGTATTCGCCAGTTTCAACATCAAAACCTGCTGGCTTGCGCCCAGGTAAAATATAAAATTCGCTGCCTGTCGGCATTTCGATAAAATCTTCTAACTCAGGCACTACAGCATCCCAGCCACTTCTGCCAGCCATATACATCGTTGTATCTTCATATACTTTTCCATCGGCATCGGCCCACAATAAATAAGGCAATTGTTTTGGTTTCATCTCGTGTAATAATTTCTGAATGCAAAGAACGGAAAATAAATTTCAACGCATTTCATTTTCTGAAAATAAAAAAGGTTATTCAATTTTTACATCGAATAACCTTTTTTAAAAGTTGGATGAATATCTCTTATTCTTTTATGAATTTAGCATTCATTGTATTGCCTTTTGTATCAATTGCTTTAATGAAATAAATGCCTGAAGGCAAGTTATAAGTCATAAGTCGTAAGCTATTAGTAGTAAGATTTTCTACTTTAATAGATTGTTCTTGACCAAGTAAATTGGTTATTGTAATTGTATTTACTAACGACTTACTACTTAATACTATTGACTCTTTCGCTGGATTTGGATATACTGATAATTTACCTTTATTTAATTCATCAATACCAGCAGCGATGGTAACTGTAACCACATAAGCTCTTGTAGTATTATCAGAAGCAGTAACTGTGTATGTAATAGGATTAGTAAAATCTTGCGCAACATTTGTAGCAGGTGAAACCGATTGACCAATAAATGCAAAATTAGGAACCAATGCTGTAGGATTAGTTCCTGTTGGCATTGTGATACCAATTGTATTGGCTGTTTGATTAATAAATCCTGTATTACCAGTGATTGCAAATGAAGTAATCAATTTGTTGTAAGCTGTATTGAATGAACAAATATCTGAAAGATTACGTGGGTACATTTTCCAATTGCCAAATGCAAAAGTTAAAATACCATTTACAAAACATAATGATTGTTGCTTTAATAATGAATCAGTATTAAATCCAAATAAAATATTATTGCTATAATCATCGCATCTTAAACCAGTAGTAGCTGATGATGTAGTGTGAATGCTGAATTCACCAAAGTTTTTAGCAGTACTAAAATCAGGATTTGTATCAATTACTGTTACATTGTTATAACCCATCAACATACTTTCAAATGGTTCAGCATAAGTGTGTTTGTTAGCAATTAATGAATCAATATTTACATTAGTAATAGGCAATGGCAATGCATTATTGATGGAAGTAATTGTAAAAGTTGGATTTGATAAGGTTGTGATATTAAATTTTTCATTCACTTTAGCAGCTGTGATATGAATCATTTCGCCACGATGTAAATTAGAGACAGATGGGCCATCAATTACAATACCCGAAAATGGTGAAGTGCCATCTTGAATAGTTACCATTCCTAAGTCGTCGTTTTGAGTTGTAGATGTAACAATACCGCTTACATTGATATTAGTTAATGAATCACCAGCATAGATTGATTTACCACTAGTAAACATTCTGCCTTGAATAGTACGAATTGAATAAACACCGCTATTGATAGCTAAATAATAACTATTGCTTGCTTGATTATCAGGATAATAAGTTACATGTCCGAAGTTATCAGTAGCCTTGATATAGTATTTTACATAAGTACTATCAGTAACAGTTGCAGGAATAGTTCCTTTGTAAGTAGCGCCTGTTTGTAAAGCCATGTTGATAGAAGTAAACGTTGAATTAGCTAAACCGAAAGCATAAAAACATTCAACCGTAGCAATACTACTATCATCAATTGCGTTAGCATATACATCAACGGCTTGTGATGCTGTAGGATTACCTGGATTTATATAAACACCTGAAACCACTGGCGGTGCATAAGTTGAATTACCAATATCTGTTAATTGTACTGGTGCTAATGAGTAATATTTTAAACCTGTAGTTGTATTTAAATTTTGTAAAACAATACCACGAACATAAGTAAGTACTGTGCCGTTAATGATATTATTAGGTGTTGGAGGAAACGTAGTTGGGGTATAAGATACACCATTATTTCCTGTACAAAACATATCATAATTGGTATTGGTAAAATGACCTGAGAAATTATCTTGAATTACTAATTGATTACCTGATGCATCTTTAATTTCCCAACGATAGCGATTAGCAGTTGTAGTGCTTACGTTAGTTACAGTTGGAAAGTCGATTTGAACATATTGTCCTTCTAAAGGTTCGCCTGTAGAATATTGAATATCTTGACTTCCTGAGCCAGAATTATATTGCATTAATGAACTGATAGAAGTTGTAATGGGCGTTTGTGCTGAGCTTACTCCAATTGGTACACAAGCTACTGGCAATAATAACAATTGTGTATTACCATTAAAGTTTGAAACAATGCCCTTACATTTAATAATAGTGTTTAATGCAAAATTGTTAGTGAAACCCACAGTGTTATCTAAAGTCACCACATCAGCTTTAGCTGAACCTAAGCCAACAGCACCCGGATCTAACATTACTTGTATCCCTTTAAAATCGCCACTTCCACTTGTTGAATCGATTAATATAGAAGCTAAACGTGAAGGATATCCAGCACTACCGCTTTGCGCATATATACATGGTTCAAATATACATTTGCCTACTACCCAAACGGTATCGCCATTCTTGTACGATAAATCGTTGCCAATTGCTAAATCAGAAGGAGAAATGTATTGAATACTATCAATACGAGTAATAGTTTGAGCTTTTGATGAAAGCGCAACTAACAAAATAGAAAAAAGTAAAAAGATTTTTTTCATTTAAAAAATAATAAATAGTGATTGATTTTTGAGTTGCAAATATACCTTAAACCATTCAAACAATAAAATGCTTAGTTATTATTAAATTGTAAACGCCATTGATGAAATAATGTAAATAAAATCTACAAAATTTAAAGTAAGATATTAATTTAGCCCTTCAATTTTTTTTTAGCATGAATACAGGAAACAAAACCATGATTTTAATTACAGGCGGTGCTGGCTTTGTGCCAAGTTCACTTGCCGATAGATTAATTCAAAATCCAAATTATTTTGTAGTTGCAGTTGATAATTTTCATACAGGTGATGTAAATAATTTACCAAAAAATAGTCCTGCTAACTATAAATTCATAAAATGCGATGTAAATAATTGGGCTGATATAAGCAGTATTATGTTGTCTTATCGTTTTGATTATGTGTTTCATTATGCAGCAGTTGTGGGCGTTTTGCGTACTTTGGCAAATCCAGTTAGTGTATTAAATGATATTGATGGTATCAAAAATATCTTAACACTAAGTAAAAATTCAGGTGTAAAACGAGTGTTTTATTCGTCATCATCTGAAGTATATGGCGAACCTGTTCATTTGCCTCAAAATGAAACCACAACACCATTAAATTCAAGATTGCCCTATGCAATTGTTAAAAATGTGGGTGAAGCATTTTTGAAATCATACGAACAAGAATTTGGTTTAGAATATACCACATTCCGCTTTTTTAATACATATGGTCCTAAGCAAAGCGTTGATTTTGTGATGAGCAAATTTATTAGATTGGCATTGAAAAACGAACCTATTACTATTTATGGCGATGGTTCACAAACTCGTACATTCTGCTATATTGATGATAATTTAGATGCATGTATGAATGCATTTGAGAAAAATTTGTTTGTAAATGATGTAGTAAATATTGGCAATGATGAAACCACACAAATAATAGATTTGGCTAAAACTATTATTAAACTAACCAATTCTAAATCCGAAATTATTAGCCTTCCTCCTTTGAAAGATGGCGATATGACTCGTCGTCAGCCTGATATTTCAAAAATGAAACAGTTGTTGAATCGTGATTTATTAGGACTTGAAGAAGGAATAAAAAAGGTATTAGAGTTAGGCAATTTTTAAACATTGTCCTTCTCGTTTCGATATTAATGGTTCGATAAAATTACAAGTAGTATGGTGGTAATTTTATCGAACCATTTTTTTAAAGCAATTGCATTAATTCTTTCAACGATTTTATTTCAGTAGTAATATTAATATCATGTTCATGATTATTTGTATTGAATAAAATTCTATCCATACCTACATTTAATGCACCTTGCATATCAGCAAATGGGTTATCGCCAATCATTACACTATTTAATGAAGTAGCTTTTGTTTTGCCAAATGCAAAATCAAAAATTTCAATTTGAGGTTTGTTAGCATTGGCTTCTTCCGAAGTAATGAGTTCGCAAAAATATTTTTGTAGATTACTGTTTTTCAATTTTTTGGTTTGCACTTCTAAAAAACCATTAGTGATAATATGCATTTGATATTTTGGAAATAAATATTCTAACACGTCAATCGCATCATCAAATAATTTAGTTTGTAGTGGCAGTATTTTTAAATACTCAGCATCTAGCGATTTAGCTAAATTAAAATCGT
>JBDKJJ010000007.1:0-6449 GCA_039796635.1 Bacteroidota bacterium | reverse complement strand
ACTTATTCTACTTTCACCATTTGTTGGTTTTTTAATCAACGGATTGGTTGGTAAGAATTTATCAAAATCTTTAGTTGGAATAATTGGCAGTGGCGCTTTGTTAGCTTCATTTGTAGGCACTATGGCATTGCTTTTTAAAGATGCTTCATTTACAACTCATCTATTCAATTTTTTTGATATTGGAAATTTTAAGGCTGAAGTGGCTTTACAAATTGACCATTTAAGTTTGATGATGATGAGCATCATTACAGGGATTGGTTTTTTAATTCATGTATATTCAATTGGCTATATGCATGATGATGAAGGATATCATAAATTTTTCGCTTACCTTAATTTATTTGTATTCAGCATGCTTACATTAGTGATGGGTGCAAGCTATTTATTAATGTTCTTTGGTTGGGAAGGTGTAGGATTATGTTCTTATTTATTAATCGGATTTTGGTTTAAAAATCAAGAATACAATAATGCTGCAAAAAAAGCATTTATCATGAATCGTGTGGGCGATTTAGGTTTTTTAATGGGGATGTTTGGCTTGTATCAATTAGTAGGAAGTTTAGAATATAGCAAAGTTGTAGCATTTGATTTTGCAGCTATTGCTCAAACACAACAACATACTTTGATTATGATTACCATGTGTTTGTTTGTAGGTGCAATGGGTAAATCAGCGCAATTACCATTATACACTTGGTTGCCTGATGCCATGGCAGGCCCAACACCAGTTTCAGCATTAATACATGCAGCTACCATGGTAACTGCTGGTATTTACATGATTGTAAGAAGCAATGCCATATTTATTACAACTCCATTCACTATGGAGTTTATTGCTATCATTGGTTTAGCTACAGCATTATTTGCAGGTTCAATTGCTATTTATCAAAAAGATATTAAAAAAGTTTTAGCGTATTCTACTGTTAGTCAATTGGGGTATATGTTTTTGGCATTGGGCGTTGGCGCATTTACAAGCGGTATGTTTCATTTAATGACACACGCATTTTTTAAAGCTTTATTATTCTTAGGTGCAGGTTCAGTAATTCATGCTATGAGTGGCGAACAAGATATTACTAAAATGGGCGGATTGGCTAAAAAAATTCCAATTACGTTCTGGACATTTACTATTGGTGTATTAGCCATTGTTGGTTTTCCTTTCACAAGCGGATTTGTATCAAAAGATGAAATTTTAGTAGCTGTTTATAATCATAATAAAATCTATTTTGCGTTAGCAGTTATTGGCGCATTGATGACAATTTTTTATATGTTAAGAATGTATTTTCTTACATTCTTCGGCACTTTCAGAGGAACACATGAACAAGAACATCATTTACATGAATCGCCTTCAACCATGACAATGCCTTTGGTGGTGTTAGCTGCATTGAGCTTATTAGGTGGCGTATTTCAATTACCTGAAATGGTTCACGGACATCCGTACTTAAATAATTTTTTGCATACCATTGTTGAAGCAAAAGCCGAACATGAAGAAGGAATGTTTGGAATTATCATGTTAGTAGCTACCATTATCGGATTAGCTGTTATCTATTTCATCACTAAAAAGAAATTTTCAGTAAGCACTTATAATGCTGAATACAATGGCATCGGAAAAGTATTAGAAAACAAATATTATGTTGATGAAGCTTATGAGTTTTTATTCGTGAAACCTACTATGGCGGCTTCAAAACTATGGCAACAATATTTTGATAATAAAGTAGTTGACGGAATAGTATTCATGACAGGAAAATTTGTAACCTGGAGTGGTACTACTTTAAAATATGTTCAAAATGGTTTAACAGGGTCATATATTTTTATGATGGTATGTGCCATTGCCATAATATTAGGCTTAAACCTGATGCGAATTTTTCACATTTGGTTTTTTTAATTAATTTTTTTAGATAAATATTATTCGAAATAATGATTCCAATTTTACTCATACTTATTCCATTAATCACTGGTGTAGCATTGATGTTTATTAATAAAACAATAAGCAAAACCATTGCCGTAGGCGTTAGTTTAATGAATGCTTTAATCACCCTTGCAGCAGCATATTTTTACTACAATAATTTAAACTTGCCTATGCTTGATGCCAACATCAATTTATTAGGCATCAATTTTTTATTTACACTTTTTGAAGATGGAAATAACCTTGCATTGGCAATGGTTTTATTAACCAATATATTATATCCAATTATTCTTTTAACGGCTGATAAAAATGTAAAAAATGCAGGAGTGTTTTTTGGTTTGATGATGATGATTCAAGCAGGATTGGTTGGGGTATTTGAATCGCAAGATTTAATTTCATTTTATGTATTTTTTGAAATGGGATTAGTACCTGCTTATTTCTTAATTAGTTTGTGGGGTAGTGGTGAAAACCGTTCAGAAGTTGCTTTTAAATTTTTTGTTTATACCTTATTCGGAAGTTTAATTATGTTGGTTGCTATCATTATGCTGATAGTTAAAAGTGGCATGGGATTTCATACCGATTTCGGAACTGTAATGGCAACCGCAAAACACCTTGACCACCGAACTCAATTGCAATTAGCTGGTATGTTTTTGTTAGCATTCATGATTAAAATGCCAATGTTTCCGTTTCATACATGGCAACCAAAAGCATATTTAGCAGCACCAACTTCAGTAACCATGGTGCTTTCAGCTTTAATGGCAAAAATGGGATTATATGGTATCATTCGATTCATTCTTACTCCATTTCCTTTGGCATATCAATCATTACAACCTTATATGATGGGCTTGGCAATATTCGGAGTAGTGTATGCAGCTATCATAGCAATTCAAAAAAATAATCTGAAATCATTATTAGCTTATTCATCTATATCGCACATGGCTTTAATGGCAGCAGGTGTGTTTGCATTTAATTTAACTGCTTATGAAGCAAGTGTATTTCAGATGTTTAATCATGGAATTATTGTAGTAGGATTATTATACGCAGTGGAGTTAATTCATCAGCGAACTGGCACTTACGAAATCAGTAAATTAGGCGGAATAGCTACCAAAGCACCAAAGTTGGCAGTTTGTTTTTTAATCATGTTATTAGCATCAGTTGGGTTGCCATTAACCAATGGTTTTGTGGGTGAATTTTTATTGCTAAAAGGTATTTTTGAATACAAACATTTAGCTGGATTAGCTGCTGGTGTAACCATAATTTTAGGAGCAGTATATATGTTCAAAGCCTATCAATATAGCATGTATGGCAATACAAATGAAACAACTGAAAATGTAAAAGATATTACCATCAATGAATTATTGATTTGGGCTCCACTTATTGCATTGGTAATAATATTGGGTGTTTTTCCGAATTTGTTTTTGAATTTGATGTTTTAAAAAGTTAAATGTAATTTTATAATAAAAAATTATGCTTTCAACAATAATGGGATATTACGATAAAGGAAAAATTCAACTAGTTGAAACACCAAAAGTGAATGAAAAAACAAAGGTAATGGTTACATTTTTAGAAGATGAAAAAGTGGAAAGTACCATTAAAAAGAGAATTCCTGGGGCATTTAAAGGAAAAATTTCGATTCCTGATGATTTCAATGAACCATTAATTGATTTTAAAGACTATATGTAGATGCGAAAAGATATATATCTATTGGATACACATTGCTTACTTTGGTTTCAAGAAAACAATCCGAAAATACCAAAAAAAGTAATGCAAAAAATTCAGGATAAATCAAATAAAATATTTTTTAGTCAAATCAGTTTGTTCGAGATTTCAATCAAGAAAAAAATTGGAAAATTACCTGATTTAAAAGTTGGGATTAAAGAAATTTCAAATCAAGCAATTTCAGATGGTTTCACATTTTTGGATATAAAAAATGAACATATTTTTCATTATCAAAAAGTCCCTCTACTTGAAATTCATAGAGATCCGTTTGATAGACTATTGATTGCCACAGCAGCTTATGAGAAAGCAACAATCATTACGGCAGATAAAAACTTTAATTTATATCCCGAAAAATTGATTGAAATATTTTGGTGAGTTAATTTATTATAGAGAATAAAAATTTATAAAAATAAAATGTTGTTAGATATACAAATAGCTGGAAGTTTTTTTGCTGAATTATTATCAAATCCAATTATTGCATTGGCTTTATTTGGCGTAATCAGTATGTTTTTGGGCGTAATACCAAAAGTTAAAGATTGGATTTTAACCATTGGTTTATTTGGGTTATTAGCTGCATGGAGCATTGCTGTGATGAATTGGAGTACATATACTCCACATTTTTCAATGATTACTTTTGATAATTCATCATTAGCATTTTTAGCCACAGCTATTGCCATTACCATACTTATTTTTCTGCTCACTGACCATAAAGAATATGAAGAATTGCATCATCGAGCTGAATATTATGCACTTTTCTTCTTTAGCTTATGCGGTGTGGCATTAATGTTATCATTCAGCAATTTATTAATGTTATTTATTGGTATTGAAATTTTATCGGTTTCATTATACATACTTGCTGGTTTTCGTAAAAAAGATTTAATGAGCAACGAGGCATCATTAAAATATTTTTTGATGGGCGCTTTTGCCACCGGATTTCTTTTATTAGGTATAGCTTTAATTTACGGAACCACTGGCACATTTGATTTACCAACCATTCATGCAAAAGGAAAATTATTAGGCGAACAAATAAATCCGTTATACTCATGCGGAATAATTTTATTAATAGTTGCCATGGGATTTAAAGTGAGTGCCGCACCATTTCATTTTTGGGCACCTGATGTATATCAAGGAGCGCCAACGGCATCCACTGCATTTATGAGTACAGTAGTTAAAATTGCTGGCTTCGGAGCTTTTTACCGATTAATGTTCGGGGCTTTTGAATACAGTATTGGTATGTGGTCAGCAACCATAATTGCTATGATTGTGCTTACTTTAATCATTAGCAATTTAATTGCAACTCGTCAGCATAATTTCAAACGTATGTTAGCCTATTCTTCCATATCTCATGCAGGTTTTATGTTGATGACAATTTTATGTGTGGCTGGTTTACACAATGGCGCTACAGCTAATTTACTTTTATATATAGCAGGTTATGGTGCAGCTTCTATCATTGCATTTGTAGTGTTGCAATTAGTACATAATAAAACAGCTTCAGATGAAATGGAAGCATTTAATGGCTTAGCCAAACGCAATCCGTTTTTAGCCGCATCGTTAGTTATTGCTATGTGCTCAATGGCTGGCATTCCATTAACTGCTGGCTTTTTTGGTAAATTTTATATGCTATCAAGCATTATTGAGCAAGGCTATGTTTGGTTAGCAATTATAGCTGTAATATGTTCTGCCATAAGTTTTTACTATTATTTCAAGGTAATAAAAGCCATGTATTCAACCAATGTTGAATTAGATAACATACAAATCAATCCTTCGCATTTGTTTGTCATCATTATTTGTTTGGCTGCAATTTTTGTATTCGGCGTTGCTCCATTCCTACTTCGAGGCTTACTTACAGCCTAATTTCGTATATATTTTTTTACGATTTTTTTTGCATCTGCCTTCCCCCCTCTCTTCAGGAGCGGAGGTAGGTTATGAGATTAGTCTGCACTTGTATTCCCCCTCTCTATTGGAGAGGGGGTAGGGGGTGAGGTCAATTAGCATGGGGTGAGGTCTGTATTCCCCCTCTCTATTGGAGAGGGGGTAGGGGGTGAGGTCAATTAGCAGGGGGTGAGCCCTCTTCGCCTGGGGTGAGGTCAATTTGTATTCACCCAAAAAAAACTTAATTTTTTTTTAAAATTCATGCAACGTTACCATAATAATCGTTGTCCCTTTAAGGTGAAAGAAGAACTAAGTGATACTACGTATGTAAAACAAGATAAAAACGTAGTTTTTGTGAACACAATGTGGATATTATTTTGAAAAGGGGGGTTGCAAAGTTTCAATACATTGACTTTCTTTAAGCCCTTCAAAAAGTTAACGATAAATTAATAACAAATAAATATAAATCAAATAAAAATCAAAAATCAATCTCTATCAATTATGAACAAAAACTACAATCAAACAACTAAATCCACAAGACGTACTACGTCTTGGGTATGGTGCTTGATGCTTTTTGTCTTGTTCGGATTAAGTTCCGTTAAGGTAAACGCACAGGCTCTATCGGGTACTTACACAATTCCGGGTAGCTATGCTACTATTTCGGCTGCCTTTACAGCCTTGAACACCAATGGTGTATCAGGTGCTGTTGTTTTTAATTGTGCTAAAGGCACTACCGAACCAGCATCATCTAATACTGGTATGCTGTTAGGAAGTACTACATTGAATGCTACATTAAGTAGCACCAATACTATTACTTTCCAATCATCTGGCTCAGGCGCTAACTACATTGTTAACGCTTTCACTGGCGGTACTGCTACTTCAGCTACTACCACAGCCCAGAACGGTATCATTGCCTTAATAGGCGCTGACTATGTTACCTTTGATGGTATTGATTTAAATGATGCTA
>JBDKJJ010000006.1:0-3801 GCA_039796635.1 Bacteroidota bacterium | reverse complement strand
TCGTGATTGTGAACCATTAGTAGTTCCAAATGCATTTACACCTAATGGTGATAATATTGATGATTACTTTATGGTGTTAAACCCTAATGATTATTACAGATTGGTTCGATTAGAAATTTACAACCGTTGGGGTGAATTAGTATATGCTACTAACGATAAAAATAACAAGGGTTGGGATGGTATGTATCGTGGCGGTGCTCAAGAAGTTGGAACCTATATCTATCATATAACTGCTGAATGTGGTGGTGGTAAATTATTAAACCTTAAAGGAGATGTTACACTACTTAGATAAGCATTAAAATAAATTACTCAAAAAGGTTGCTAATGAAAGTTGGCAACCTTTTTTGTTTGTGAAAACCAAAGCATTAATATTTTGTTTCAATATCCTAAATTAAACCATTCATAATATCGTATTTTTGCCATCCAATTTTTAATAAATGAATATCACAAAAGAAAAAGTACTTGAAGCATTAAGTCATGTTGATGACCCAGATTTAAGAAAGGATTTGGTTACCTTAGGAATGATAAAAAATTTATCAATAGAAGATAATAAAATTGCTTTTACAGTTGAATTAACAACGCCTGCTTGCCCTATGAAAGAAGCTATTAAAGGTGCTTGTTTAAATGCCATTAAATTGATGGTGAGTAAAGATGCTGAAGTAAATATTACCATGAGCAGCAAAGTAACTTCACATCGTAAAGATGGGGACAGTGTTTTGCCAGGTGTAAAAAATATTATTGTAGTAGTAAGTGGTAAAGGTGGAGTAGGGAAGTCAACTGTATCAACCAACTTGGCAATTGGTTTAGGAAAAATGAATGCCAAAGTAGGCTTATTAGATGCTGATATTTATGGACCATCATTACCCATCATGATGGGATTGAAAGGACAAAAACCACCCATGGTAAGTGTTGATGGAAAACACATGATTTCACCAATTGAAAAAAATGGAATCAAAGCCATGTCAATTGGATTGTTGGTTGATGAAAAGCAAGCAGTGGTTTGGAGAGGTCCAATGGTGAGTAGTGCATTACGTCAATTTATTACAGATGTGTATTGGGGTGAATTAGATTATTTAATCATTGATATGCCTCCAGGAACTGGCGATATTCATCTTACATTGGTTCAAACAGTTCCTGTAACTGGTGCTGTGGTAGTAACCACACCTCAAGATGTAGCATTGGCTGATGCAAGTAAGGCTGTTAGTATGTTTAGCATGGGGCAAATAAAAGTTCCGGTATTAGGAGTGGTTGAAAATATGGCTTATTTCACACCGGTTGAACTACCTGACAACAAGTATTATATTTTTGGAAAAGATGGTGGAAAAAAATTGGCGGATGAATTTCAAATTCCATTGTTAGGTCAAATTCCATTAGTTCAAGGTATTCGTGAAGGCGGTGATAATGGTTTGCCAGCAGTTTTAAATAATGATGAAACTATTACTAAGCAAGCTTTTGAAGATTTAGCATCAACAGTAGCACAACAAATTGCAATCAGAAATGCACAATTATCGCCAACTAAAGTAGTTGAAATGGTGAAATAGTTTTTTTCATTCATCTTGAAATTACGATAAGTTATACCAATTCCAACAACAAAATAGTCCAAACTATTTTGGATTAGTGAAGTTGTAAATGCCGATACAGTTTGAAAATAGTACAAATGAGTGAAACGTCCCGATTTCTTCGGGATGGACAATATTGAAAACGTAATCGGTATTATTTCCGCTTTTTTTAGCAAATATTTGTATCATTGAAAGGCTTGTAATGATAAAATGCCAGCCTTTTTTATTTTTGTAATTCAATTCAATAAAATGGAATTATTCTTTTGTAAAGATGTTGATTTGTTATCGTTTGATTTGCCTGAAAATGAGGCACATCATGCTGTTCAGGTTTTGCGATATCAAAATGGAGATGATATTTTAATAACAAACGGACAGGGAAGTTTTTTTAATTGCAAAATAATTTTTACATCAAAAAAAAAATGTACTGTTCAGGTTTTATCTGAAGAAAAAGTAGCAATCAATAAATCAAAAATCACATTAGCTATCGCACCAACTAAAAGCCGTGAAAGAATGGAATGGTGCTTAGAAAAGGCAACTGAAATTGGCGTAAATGAAATTCAATTTATTCAAACTCAATACTCTGAAAAGTGGAACGTTGCTAATGATAGATTTGAGAAAGTGCTCATTTCAGCTATAAAACAATCAGGGCAAGCATGGTTACCAAAGCTAAATTCTATTATTAGTTTTGAAAAATTTATACAAGATTCAAAAGGAAATACTCAAAATTTTATTTGTCATAATTTAGATAATTCATCATCACAAATTTTAAATGTGGCAACCAAGCATGATTCAACTATTATTGCTATTGGCCCCGAAGGAGGATTTAGTGACAAGGAAATTCAATATGCAGTAAGTAATAATTTTAAATGTGTGTTGTTAGGCAATAATAGATTAAGGACCGAAACAGCTGCTATAACAGCGCTTTCAATACTTCAACAAATTAACGTTCAACCTTAATATGAAAAAAATATTACTTTTTGTTTTATTGATTTTAAGTATATCATGTACATCAAAATATATTTTAGTAAAAAAAGATTTTGATGTAAATGCTATCAATAAAGTTCAAAATGAAGATTCGATGGCAGCGGTTTTGATAGCACCATATCGAGATTCAATTCAAGGAAAAATGAATGAAATTATTGGATATAGCAGAGTTGTATTAAAGAAGGAACAGCCTGAAAGTTCAATGGGTAATTTTGTTTGCGATGCAATTATGCGTCATTACCAATCGGAAAAACCTGATTTATGTGTAGTGAATTATGGCGGACTTCGAATTCCTCAAATTGCTGATGGGGCAATTACTATGGGAAAAATTTTTGAGTTAATGCCTTTTGATAATGGCATGACTATGATTTATTTACCGGGAAAAAATTTAAAACAGCTATTTGAAAAAATAGCTCAGAAAAAAGGTTGGCCAATCAGCGATGGAGTTAGCATTCAGATTCAAGATGGTAAATTAGTAAGTGGTTTTATTAAGGGAAAAGAAATTGATGATGCCAAAACTTACAGACTAATTGTTTCAGATTATTTAGCTAACGGTGGCGATGAATGCACATTTCTGAAACCATTGCCGCATATTGATTTGAAAGAATTATTCAGAGATGTTTTAATTTCTGAAATTAAAACTATGAATGCAAAAGGCGAAAAAATTTCTTCATCAATAGATGGAAGAATAACAGAAATTAAATAGGATAAATTAAGGTTTTAAGAGTTTTGAATTATCTATAATGGCTTTATAGAATTAATTTAATTTATTCTTTTAGTACTGCTAAATCCATTTCAATTGTTTCTCAAATTATTGAAATATTTACATTTCTATAATCATGAGCCATTCTATTTCTCATGCCTTTTATTCGATGCCAATTAACTTGTTGGTTGTTATCTTTAAACTCTTCGGGTAGCTTGGTTGCGGCTTCGCCAATTATTTCGAAATTTCTAATTACAGCGTCAACAGTTTTGTTATCTGATAAAAAAGTTTCGTAATTCATTCCTTCGGTATAGGTATAAATTCTTTCAATTGCTTCTATAATATCATTCAATAAATCATTTGTATTATTATACATATTTCAAATCTGATTGAATAGAATTAAGAAATCGAGGTTGCAAATCTTTGTTGCAAACTAAATCTACTTTCGTATTTAAAAGTTTTTCAAGGTCGGTAGCCAAATCAATAAATCTAATACCAATGGGTTTATTGAATTCAACTCACATATCAATATCACTATCTATCTGTTGTTCGCCA
>JBDKJJ010000005.1:0-20674 GCA_039796635.1 Bacteroidota bacterium | reverse complement strand
TCGCCATCTTTTGCTTTATGAATAGGAAATGAAGTTTCAGCATTAGGGCCATAAAGAATTGGTGCGTTTGTTTGGGCGGATAACTCTAAATGTCCGCTTACAAAATCAGCATGAAAATGCGTTTCAAAAATATATTCGATAGTAGCATTTCTATCTTTAGCTAATTGCAGATATTTATCAGTATCTCTGATTGGGTCAATCACAATGGCTTTGCCTTCTGATTCAATAAAATAAGAAGCCTCACTTAAGCAGTTGGTATAAATTTGTTCGATGTACATATTTGTAAAATTGAAACGCAAAGGTAAGCGAAAATGAGAAATAGTTTGTACCCAATGTAACATAAGCGCCTCGAATCTCTTTAGTAATTATTTTATTTCAATCTTATCAAAAAAAATATCTTTGAGTAGAAGTTGTCAAAAGTATTAATTGTTGTTCGACCCTTTCGAGGTTGGATGTTTATAGCAAATTTGAAATTTCTATAAACATACAACTCCATAGGAGTTGAATACAGTTAACATCAGTCATTTCGAGCATTTTTCTGACTTCTTATTTTAGACAATTTCGTAACTAAAAATATTCAAATGAAAAAAAGTAGCTTACTATTTCTATTGTTCTTAATAGCCGTTTCAAATTGTTTTTCACAGACTATTGAAAGGTCAGTAATTAACGGTGTTGTAAAGAATTTTCCAGCTCATGCTGTAGCAAAAATCAGCTATTATGATACAAAGCAAAATAAAATGATTGATGCCGATTCTTGCAAATTAAATGAGAGTGGTTTTTTCAAACTAACATTTACTCATCATCAATTTATTAATGCTGAGTTTGTTGTTGCTGAACAAGCCACAAATATGTTTATTGAAGTAAGCGATAGTTTAGTAATAAACGTTGATTATAAAAACTTTGATTCAACTATAAAATATTCAGGCAAAGGCGCTGCCAACAATAATTATATGGCGAAAGAAATTTTTAAAAATTTTGAACAACGAACTCATGAATACAATAGAATTACTGACCCAATATTATTCCGAAAATTTATTGACTCACTTCAAATTGACGAAAATAACTTTATACAAAATAATTTATCAATTGATTTAAGTAAAGAGTTTTTGAAACAAATTAAATTAAATGCAAAGTACCGTTATGTGTATGTTTTGGGGTTGCTTCAATATAGTTATAATCCTATTACTAATGCATTCATCAAGCGTAAACTCCCTGAATCTTACTTTAGTTATTTTGAAAATTTTGATTTGAATGATGAATCAGCTTTGCAAAACTCTAATTATGTTTTAGCACTTGATAATTATTTAAGCCATTTTAATCCTTTACATGATACTACATTAATCAGCAAAAATTTATCAGAGCTGGAAAAACTTAAACGTAGAAAGAGCATTTATTATGGTTATATGAAAAGCAAACTTAACGGAAAAGTTAAAGAGTTTTTTCTAACTAAATTTTTAAAAGAAGATTTAACTCAACTAGCAATTGATAAGCCATTTACCGATTCATTGATAAACGATTTTTTGAAAATCAACACCAACCCCATGAATGAGATTGAAGTGAAAATTGCTATACAAAAACTGCAACAATTAAAAAAAGGTGAACCAGCGCCTGAGTTTTCATTGCTTGATGAAAATGGAAAAAATGTAACACTTAGCAGCTTAAAAGGTAAGTTGATTTATGTTGATTTTTGGGCAACATGGTGTACGCCTTGCATGGCCGAAATGCCTTCTTCTCATAAGCTTCGTGACTTTTTTAAAAATGATTCAATCAGTTTTGTTTATGTATGTGTAAATGATGAAATAGAAAAATGGAAACAAACAATCAAAGCAAAAGAGATAACAGGAATTAATCTTTTTGCCAATCAAATTCAATCGCAGCAATTAAGAGATAATTACAATTTTTTAGGAATTCCGCATTTTGTACTGATAGATAAAGATGGAAAAATTATTGATTCAGATGCAGCCCGACCAAGTAGTGGTGCTAAAGAATTAATCAATAGTTATTTGAAATAGGAAAGAGCCCAAAAAATTCTTGGGCTATATTATTTACAAAATCGAAAAAAATATATGTTATTTTTACATACCTTTTAAAACTATTGTAATTATGCTCAAACGGTTTTTTTTCATATCGCTTATACTGTTTCAATTTCATTCGCTATCCTATAGCCAATGCAAATTGAACAATATTGATACGCTTGATTTTGAAAACTCAGCCATTGATACAGGAATTGTTGCCACTTCAGTTTATCATACAACTCCTATGACATTTGGCGCTCGAACTGGAAGTAAAGGATTGTATTTTAATGTACAAAACAGCCCAACAGTTGTACCTGCAGGCAGCCTTTTATATCACCATACGTTTCAGGTTTGTACGAATGTACCTTACGTGTTTTCGTTTTATTATAAAACATTACCATCTTCTGTATTGTGTGATATCACCATTAAATTATATGATGGCGCTACGTTAATTAATACATTAGCTACAGGGCCAATTAGTACAACTATTTGGCAACAATATGTTCAAAATTTTACACCAACTACAGGCGTTTTAAAACTTGAGCTTTATACTAATATTCCGGGAAGTGGCGGTGGTAATGATTTACAGGTTGATGATATGGTTTTAAAAAACTGCCATAAGTATTATACTGATAATATTTTTATTTGTGCTGGTAATAGTAATAATAATATGTATGATAGTATTCCTTCAACAACTATCAGCAATACATCAGGCACTTGGGCTGGGCCTTCATCACTTACCAATGGATATTTAGGCACTTTCAATCCTTCCACCAATACCAACGGAAACTATGTTTATACATTTGCTTCGCCATCAACAAGGTGTTTTTCTGATTCAGCTATTATCACTATAAATACAGCAGTATGTGGCAATTCATGCCCTGTGTTATTATTAAACAATGATACTACACTTTGTAAAAATGCAATTTTGCAATTAAAGGCAAAATTAGATACTGGCACTATTAGTACAATTACATGGTCGCCAAGCTGGGGATTGAGCAATGCTACTATTTGGAATCCTACCACCACAGCAACTAAGGATACCACTTATTATGTTACTGCTCAAGCAGTTTCGCCGATAAATTTAATTGCTAATGGTGATTTTTCTTTAGGCAATGCATCGTTTACAAGTGGTTATATTTACTGCTCAGCATCAGTGCCACCAATAGGCTGCGTTCAAAGTTGGGGATTGCTTTCATGTCAGGGTTTTTATACTATTACTACAAGCCCAAATTTAGCACATAATAATTTTTCCGCATTCAATAATCATACAGGTGGAGTTGGGAATATGTTGGTTGTAAATGGAGCTTCAAATCCAAGCGTTTCGGTTTGGTGTCAAACAGTAACAGTTACACCAAATACCAATTATAATTTATCAGTTTGGGTTGCCAATGTTGATCCATTTTCTAGTGCAGCATCTTTAGGTATTTTATCTTTTAATATAAATGGAGTACAACAACTCCCAACATTTAGCCCAGTATTAGCAACTGGTGTTTGGACGAACTATTCAATGGTTTGGAATTCGGGTGCAAATACCTTAGTTACTATTTGCATTAACAATAACTCAATTGCTGGTGGTGGAAATGATTTTGCTATTGATGACATCAGCTTTAATAAACAATGCAGTGTTGTTGATTCTGTAAAACTAACTGTTAATATTGCACCAACTATCTCATTGCCTAAAGATTCCTTTTTATGCGGCAATGTGAATGTGAATATTAATGCAACATTTACTGGTAAACCAACTCCAAATTTATTGTGGCAAAATAGTTCAACTGCTAGTACATATCTTGCTACAACACTTGGAACATATTGGTGTCAGGCTTCAAACGGATGTGGTACAAAACGAGATTCCATGAAAATTTCAACAGCACAAGCTCCTGTTTCGGTTGATTTAGGTTTAAGTAGAACTATTTGTAATCTTGATTCCATACATATAATACCGAATGTAGTAGCCGCAACGCCAGTGAATTATAAATGGCAGGATAGCACAAGCAGAACTTATTTTAATGCAACCATTAACGGAAAATATTTTGTAAGAGCCTATAACAACTGCGGTAGCGTATGGGATACTGTAAGTTTGATTTTTAAAAAGAAACCAACTATTGATGCTGGAGTAAATCAAATTGTATGTAATCAAAATGCATATCTTATTAACCCAACAGTTACAGGCAGTTCAATAATTAGTTATAAATGGCAGGATAGCAGCACTACAAGTACATATATTGCTAATGCATCAAAGCTATATTTTGTAAGAGCTTACAATGAATGCGGCAGCGTTTGGGATACTACTAGAATTACTTTTAAAACATCACCAACAGTTGATTTAGGATCAAGAATTAAATTATGTGATTCAACTTCATATAAATTTATTCCAGTAGTTACCGGCAGTTCTTTATTAAATTATCGTTGGCAAGATAGTAGTTCACTAAATAACTTTACCGCTACAAGCACAGGGGTGTATTTTGTAAGAGTATTTAATGACTGCGGCAGTGTTTGGGACACTACTTCATTGCAACTAAGATTTAAACCAACTGTAACTTTAGCAAGAGATACTGACTTATGCGATAAACCCAAATTTACATTATTGACAACTGTTACTGGTACACCCAACTTACTATATATGTGGAATAATGGATTAATGACAGATTCAATAATGGTAAATAAAACAGGTAATTACAAAGTTACAGTTACTAATGTTTGTGGTTCAGATGCTGATACAATTTACGTTAATTTTTTACAATCACCTAAAGTTACTTTTACCAATCCATTAATAAAACAGTGTTATAAATCACCATTGCAAATAACTCCAGTTGTAACGGGCTCTAAGCCTTATCAATATATTTGGAGTGATGCATCTACTGATACCACAATAACTGTAAACAATTCAGACACACTATTTTTAAACGTTACTAATAAATGTGGCACATCAGCAGATACTTTAAAAGTTAACTTGATTCCATATCCTCAACGATATTACTTTGGTGAAGAATTTACTATTTGTGAAGACACTTTCATTACTATTAATTCACACAACTATAATAGCAGCCATTGGTGGAATCCATTGTTTGTAAATGATTCAATAGTAAGGCTAAATAAAACGGGACTTTATACTGTTACATTGATTAATCAAGCCATGTGTGCAGTAATTGATTCGGTAAGAATAAAAACAAAGGATTGTGCTCATGGTATTGTATTAATGCCAAATGCATTTACACCCAATGGTGATGGAATTGACGACAACATTTATCCAATAGTAGTTGGCGAAAATGCACATATTACATCGTATCAAATCTATAATAGATGGGGTCAATTGATGTACAGTCCAAATACAAAAGCAGATACAGAAGGTTGGAATGGCAGCTTTAATAATACACCTCAACCAGTCGGAACTTATTTTTATATCATTGAATACAATGATTTTGACAATGCTAAAATTTTAAAAGGCGATATTTTACTTTTAAGATAAATTAGAAGCCTGTCTTCACTCTGTGGTTTTCGTGATTGTATTTTGAAAATTTGCGTTTATCGGCCAATAGCGTAACATCACAATCGTTTTTTAAATCGAATAATTTTTTAGGCTTAATACCATATTCATAAAGAAAATACAACCCTGTAATTGGCCATAAGCCACATACTGCAGTTGTTACACCAACTACTGCAACCGTTGTAGTGTTATGCACCCTAGCTGAAATAAAATCAATTGTTTTCAGATTTACCGTAGTATCATCTACCGTAATCATTGAATCATTTACGATGTAAAACTTACCTTCAATTTCTACTTTGTTTTTTAAATAAACTACTATTTTATTCCCTTCCTTTATTGGGTACGATTTTTTGTAATAGTTAGAGCCGATAAGCATTTGCGGTTGAGCAAAAGCATATACTGATGACAGCAACAAAACAAAAAGTGTTGAATAAAATAGCTTCATAATTATTTATTTTATGATTGATTGAAATTTACTTCTTTTTCTAAAATGGTTAACAAACCTTTGCAACCTAATTTTATAGCCATATTGTTTTTTTGATGCCCAATAGGAAAATTATAACAAACAGGGTAATCAAATTCAGATACATGTTCGGCAATAATTTCTTCGGCCGTTTTTCCGTAAGGAACATTATTGTCTTTCATGTCTGTCAATCCACCCACTATTAACCCTGCTAAATTATCAAGCTTTCCGCTGCGTTTAAGTTGCAACATCATTCTATCAAGATGATATAATTGTTCATCAATATCTTCAATTAACAAAATTTTTCCTGTGGTATCAATATCACTTTGAGTTGATGCAAGCGAATAAATTAACGACAAATTGCCTCCAATTATTTCAGACATGGCAGAACCTCTTCGGTTTAATTTATGTGCTGAAAAATTATATTTTATTCTTTCGCCCATTAAACATTGTCTTAATGATTCAGCCGAAGCAAGCATTTCATCTGATGTTTCAGTTGCATTGATACACATCATGGAATGAATGGTGGGTATTGCAGACAATGAATGAATATGATTGTGCAGCACAGTAATATCACTAAAACCACAAATCCATTTAGGGCTTTTCATAAAGTTTCTGAAATCAATATCATCAATGATTCTGCTAGTACCATATCCACCCCGAGCACACCAAATTGCTTTAATACTATTATCATCTAAAGCAAATTGAAAATCAGCCAATCTTAATTTATCATCTCCTGCAAATTGATGATACTCGGCATCAATTGATTTTCCTAATACCACTTCTAACCCCCAGCTTTCGGCTAAGCTGGCAGCAGCATCAATTTCATTACTTGAAACTTTACGAGCAGTTGAAATAATTGCAATTTTGTCATTCTTTTTTAAGTACGGTGCTATGGGCATGAATTTTGAATTTTGTGCAAAATCAAAATTTTATCGCTAACTTTCAACAAAAATTAAACAACTATTTTTTATGAGTAAATCAACAATCACATTAATTGTAATAGGTGCAGTGGTGCTAATACTAGGTTTTATGGGCTGTGGCGGTTATAATGGCATGGTGAAGAATGACCAAGAAGTAAAAAGTGCATGGGCTAAAGTGCAAAGCCAATATCAACGCAGATTAGATTTAATTCCGAACTTGGTAAGTACCGTAAAAGGATATGCTGAATTTGAAAAAAGTACATTAACGGCTGTAATCGAGGCAAGAGCAAGTGCATCAAAAATCACAGTTAATCCCGATGATTTAACCCCTGAAAAACTGAAACAATTTCAGGCATCACAAGGTCAATTAAGCCAGGCTTTGGGCAGATTGATGGTAGTATCAGAGCAATATCCAAATTTAAAAGCAAATGATAATTTTATGAGTTTACAAGCTGAATTATCAGGTACTGAAAACAGAATTGCGGTAGCCCGTAATGATTTTAATGATGTAGTAAAAATTTATAATTCATCTATCAAAACATTTCCGGCAGTGATTTTTAGCGGAATGTTTGGCTTTAAAGAAAAAGGATTTTTTGAAGCTGATGCAGCGGCTGAAAAAGCACCAAGTGTGAAGTTTTAAACTCAAATTACGCATTTAGGTTTTACATAATGGTTTTCCTTCTACAAGCTTAGGTTTTGAACTCCGCATTTATCGGAGATGACCGAGTTATTGTGAGCTTGTAGAACCATAATTATAGCTCTATTGCTGAATTTAGGTTTAACTGGTGTATGAATAAACAAAGTTGTAAAATGATTAGTAAACAAAGTTTTAGGATTAAGTACTTTGAATATTAACAAACAATATTTATTGAAAAGCTTTACATATAATATTTTTCATCGTCATTTTTCATCAACTATTTTTACCTTCTTCAATTTGTAATTCATAATGTATTTTTATAAATTTTTCCAAAACCAAAAGTCAGTTTGCGGTGTGGTGCCAAGCGGAAAATCATTTTCAATACCTGAAGTTACAAATCCCATTTTTTTATAAAATTCCTGCGCCCTGATATTGTATTCCCACACACTTAAATACATTTTGTTGTAGCCTTTTTTCTTAGCCAAATCAAATGCATGTTCCATTAATGCTTTGGCTATGCCTTTGCCTTTTGCTGCTTCAACGCAATACAATCTTTTCAATTCTATTGAATTAAATTTATTAAGTTCTTCAAATGGATGTTGGTTATCAAATTTAATTCTGTAATAACCCAAAGCTTGATTTTGCTCATCAAACGCAATAAAAAAATTATCTTTTTCATCTTTCAATTCGTTTTCAACTTGATTTTTATTGAAGAATTTTTCCAACACAAAATTCATATCAGCAATGGTACAAGTGCCATCGAAAGTATCGTAAAATGTTTTGCTACCTAAGGTTGAAATTAAATCAACATCATTTGGTGTAGCTCGGCGGATAGAAATGTTCATGGGGTAAATTTACTTTTTGAAAGCCAAATTATACCAATTCCAACAACAAAATAGTCCGAACTATTTCGGAGTTGTGAAGTGGTAAATGGCGATACAGTTTGAAAATAGTACAAATGAGTGAAACGTCCCGATTTCTTCGGGATGGACTATATTGAAAACGTAATCGGTATAATTTAAAAAATCATTAAAAATAAAAAGCCACGATAAATTTTTTATCGTGGCTTTTTGCATATAAAGGAGTGTAGTACTAAAATAACTGAATACAACCAACATTCAAAACCGAAATAATAATTTAGCTATTCAACAATTATTTTACCTCTACCATCAATATTGGTACGTTTGTCAAACACAAAATCAAAATATTTTGCTTCGCCTTTTTTGGTTTTAATTTCTTTGGTTACTCTGCCGTATTCTTTGTTGTCATCATTAAAAATTTTTACCACTAAGTTTTGATTGAAATCTTTATCAAAAATTAAATAAGCCGTAAGTATATTATCGGTAGAAGTATCGCTACTATTGATAATTACCTTACCTACATTTAATCCTTTTTGTTTTAAATCATCTGAAATAATGATTTCGTTTTTAAATGATTTTTCAACTCCTTTTGAAACGCCATCCACAAATTCAGAGCCTGTTTGAGCAACTACTTCACCCGTTTTGTTTACGGTTTCTTTAGTTTTTTCTTTAAACCAATTACACGATGCAAGCAACACAAAGCCTATAAAAACTATGTTTCTAATCATCATTATTTTTAGTTTGTGTTTGAAATAATCGCAGTAATTACTTCGCCTTCTGTTTTAGCTTTTGCGGCCTCTTCGTTAGCAGCTTCTTCATTTAATTGTGCTGCACTTTTAATTTCATAAGGTCGTTTGCCAATTAATCTTTCTAAATCAGCTTGAAACAAAACTTCTTTACTTAATAATTCTTGAGCAATTAGCTCAAGCTGTTCACGTTTTTCAGTTAGTAAAACTTTTGTTTTTATAAATGCATTTTCAATCATTTTTCTAACCTCTTCATCAATCATTTGTGCAGTATGCTCTGAATATGGTTTTTGAAATCCGTATTCATTGTTAGGGTCATAAAACGAAACATTACCAACTCGGCTATTCATACCATAATGAGCTACCATACTGTATGACATTTTAGTAATATGTTGTAAATCGCTTTGTGCACCTGTACTTATTTTGCCAAAAATAATATCTTCAGCAGCTCTACCGCCAAGCGTCATGCACATCGTATCAGTCAGTTGTTCAATAGTGTATAAATATTGTTCTTTAGGTAAATATTGAGCATATCCTAAGGCAGCAACACCTCTTGGTACAATGGTTACTTTTACTAATGGGTCAGCATGCTCTAAAAACCAACCACACACTGCATGACCAGCTTCATGATAAGCTACAATCTTTTTTTCTTCAGGTGATATGATTTTATTTTTCTTTTCTAAGCCGCCAATGGTTCTATCAATAGCGTCTTGAAAATCTTTCATATCAATTTTTTCTTTTCCTTTTCGGGCAGCAATTAAAGCAGCTTCGTTGCAAACATTTGCAATTTCAGCTCCAGCAAATCCAGGAGTTTGTGTTGCTAATTTTTGTCCATCAACATCAGCTTCTAATGTTTTTGATTTTAAGTGAACATTGAAAATAGCCTCTCTGCCTTTTACATCTGGTTTATCTACACTTATTTGTCTGTCAAATCTGCCTGGGCGTAATAATGCTGAATCTAATACATCAGGTCGGTTGGTGGCTGCTAATAAAATAACGGCTACATCAGTTCCGAAGCCATCCATTTCAACCAATAATTGATTCAATGTGTTTTCGCGTTCATCATTATTTTGAATCATGCCTTTACCACGAGCTCTGCCAATGGCATCTATTTCATCAATAAAAATAATACAAGGTGATTTTTCTTTTGCTTGACGGAATAAATCACGAACACGAGAAGCACCAACGCCTACAAACATTTCAACAAAATCAGAACCACTGATTGAGAAAAATGGAACTTGTGCTTCACCGGCCACAGCTTTTGCCAACAATGTTTTACCTGTGCCCGGAGGACCAATTAATAAAGCGCCTTTAGGAATTTTACCACCAAGCTTGGTATATTTTTTCGGATTTTTTAAGAAGTCAACAATTTCATTTACTTCTTCTTTTGCTTCATCTAATCCTGCTACATCATCAAATGTGATTTTTATTTTTTCATCTTTATCAAATAAAGTTGCTTTGCTTCTGCCTATATTAAAAATATTGCCAGGGCCGTTGCCACCACCAATTCCGCCACTTTTTCTGAAAAACATTAAAAACATGAAACCAACAATAACAATCATAGGAAGCCAATTCAATAAGGCTTCAAGCATATTTGCTTTGTCAGTATATTCGGTTGGCACACGTTGTTCAGCTGGCCAATCTTTCATGGCAACTTCTAGTTTTTTTTCAAAAACTTCGGGTTTGCCAATATTAAATTTGAATTGTGGCCCTGTTGACTCATTGCCAAATTGTGTATGAGCATACTCTTTATACTCAGGTTTTTTTAGGGCTTCTTTGGTTAAATAAACCTCGGCTTCTTTTTCATTAACCACTACAATTTTTTCTACATCATGCTTGGGTAAGTAGGTTCTGATGAACTCATCCATTCCTAATTCTTTTGATGATGGTTTAATTCCAAACAGTTGTAATGATATTAATCCTAATATGAACAATCCATAAACCCAATAGATATTGAATTTAAAACCTCCTTTTGGTTTTTTTCCCATTGGGTCAAAAGGTTCATTTATGTTTGACTTTTGTTTGCTTTTATTTTCTTCTGGTGTAGTACCCTTGTTTGCCATTTTTATAAATCGTTTATTTGAATACAATATTTTACTTGAATATTTTTTTGTCAGCATCGCTCCATAAATCTTCTAATTTGTAAAACTCACGAATATCTTTTTTAAAGATGTGAACCACCACATTTACAAAATCAACAATTACCCATTCAAGATTTTGTGTGCCTTCAATATGCCATGGTTTTTCTTTTAGTTTTTTTCTTACTTCCAACTCCACATTATCAGCTATTGATTTAATTTGAGTTGATGCTTCGCCAGTACAAATAATAAAATAATCAGCCACTGAATCTTCAATACTTCTCAAATCAAGGCTCACAATGTTTACGCCCTTTCTATCTTGTATGGCATCAACAATGATTTGATGCAATTGTTCTAACCCTGCATCGGTATTGACTATTGGTGTTTTTTTTCTGGTTTTTGTTGCTACCTTTTTCGGAGCAGCTTTTTTACGAGCAGTCTTTTTAGGTGCTGCTTTTTTGGTGGCAGATTTAGTAGGTATTGATGCAGTTTTTTTTGCTGCTGATTTCTTGGGTGCGATGGCTGCTTTTTTAGTAGCAGCTTTTTTAATAACTTTTGTAGCCAATTAAAATTAAATTTTATGAATAAATAAGAATATTTTTAGCCCGTAAAACTAACGAAAATATCTATACAAATTTGCATGCTAAGCCAACATCATCTTCATAATAAAATAATATGGTTAGCTGAAACCGAAAGTACCAACCTTTATGCCATTGAATTATTGAAGCAAAATGCTGTTAATGAAACTGCCATTGTGGCTGCCTTTCAAACAAAAGGCAAAGGGCAACAACAAAACGTATGGGAAAGTGAAGCTGGTAAAAATATTTTAGTGAGTTGGATTTGTTATCCTGTAATGCTTAAGCCCGAAGAATTATTTTATTTGAATAAAATGATAACTATGGCTTTAATTGAGTTTTTGCAGATGCAATTTAATATTGAAGCTAAAATAAAATGGCCTAACGATATTTATGTGGGGGATAAAAAAATTGCAGGAATTTTAATTGAAAACACTATTCAAGGCAAATTTATAAAACATGCCGTTGTGGGTATTGGCTTAAATATTAATCAGGAAAAATTTAGCAATTTGATTCACCAAAAATGTACTTCAGCTAAATTGCTAACAGGAAAAGATTTTGTGGTGAATGAAATTACATTACACTTATTACATCATTTACATAATACGCTTGAAACTTTGACTACTAAAAGATTTCAGGCACTTACTGATTTTTATATGAAGCATTTATATAGGCTAAATGAAATGCATCATTTTAAAATAAATTATGAAACAGTTAACGGAACAATTGTAGGCGTAAACAAACAAGGGAAATTAATTGTGTTGGTAAATGGTGAATTCAAAACCTTTGCTAATAAAGAGATTGAGTATGTGATTTAGGAAATTTATATCAACGGTTTCCTCAATATTTAATCATCATAATAGAAATCATGAAAACATTATTTTTTTACTTATTTTTTTTCTGTTCAATATTATTTTGCAAAGCTCAAAACTTAATACCCAATTCAGGGTTTGAAATTTATGATACTTGCCCCGATGCCCCAGCACAATTAAAACGCTGCATAGGTTGGTATAGCCCAACAGTTACAACCCCAGATTATTTTTATCGTTGTTCAGACACAAGCATTACCCCACCTATTGTACAAGATGGAGTTTATCAATGGCCACATACCGAAAAAGGAGAAATAGGTTTATGTTTAATACAGCCCAATAATGCACATGTTACTTATCGAGAATATGCTCAAATTAAGTTAAATCAGAAACTTACAAAAGGAAATCGCTATAGATATTCACAGTATTACAATTGTGGAGTATCTCCTGTTTCTGGTAGTGCCCTTATGTTAGCCAGTAATAATTCAGGGGTATTATTTAGTACATGGGCAATTAGTAATTTTGCACCTTTTGTAACGTTTCCTAACTTTTGCTTTATTCCTCAAAAACCAAAAATCAACTTTTCTCACATTAATGCAGATACTGCTAATTGGACATTGGTAACTGCCGAATTTGTAGCCGATTCAGCTTATGAATATTTGACTATTGGAAACTTTATGGCTGATAGTTTAACTTCACATTTTGGTATTGGTGATACAACAAGTTTAGGACCTAATAGCTATGGTGCCTATTATCTATACGATGATGTAAGCTTGATTGATTTAGGAAAAGATAGTGCAAATGGTATGGTTGAAGTAAAAGGAAAGAGTGCAATAATTTTATATCCTAATCCATTTACTGAAACATTAACAATAAATACGGCAGAAGTAATCAAACAAATTTTTGTTTTTGATATTTTGGGAAAAGTTGTGTACGAAAAAGATAACATAGGCAATTGCTCTTACAATATTAATTTAAAAAATTTGCAAAGCGGCATATATACAATTAAGACTATTGGAAACAATTCCGTTTCAATTCAAAAGATATTGAAGGAATAAAATCTGACTCTACTTCTTCGTTTCATACTTCCAATTATGACTTTTGCCTTCGGCTAATTTTTCAATTGATTTTTCAATGCGGCTAACCTTGGTTTCTTCACGTTTGGCTTCATTAATATATTCTACATATTCTTTTTTATGCGAATAGCTAAATGCTTCAAAAGCTATTTTTGCCGCCACATTTTTTTGTAATGCTTTTTTAAATTCATCGGGAATAATTAATGGTGGATTTATTTTGTTTCGGGCAGGTGCAGGCGCTTTTATTCCTTTTTCATTTAATTCAATAGCTTGTTTTAAATAATCCATCATTATTTTTTCAGATGGCAAATCTTTAAGTGAAGTTATTTTTCCAAAAATTCCCATTCCATCACGTTCGCCTTTTTCAATCAAACCATGTTTATCTTCTACCAATTTATATTTCCATAAATTAAAAGAACAATGCGCTTTGAAAGACGCAAAACCACACAACAAACCTTTGTATTCAAATACAGGAAAACCCCATTTAATAGTTTCAGTAGCTTCAGGGCAAGCTTTGTGAACGGTTGCTCTTATTTTTTTCAAAATAGGCTGAGCAAAAGGTTGAGCTTTTTCAATGTAAGCATCAATTCTATTATCAGTAGTGGGCATAAAAAATCTTATTAATGTTTAATGTCATCAAATATAAAAAAAGCTTTATCAAATTAAATAGCTTTTAAAAAAATCAAATTACCTTTCAGTTTCAAAACAATTATGGTAAACCTAAAACCGAATCATTTATGAAAAAACTATACGTACTTATTATTGTATCTGTATTTTTTCAACAATCATCAAAAGCACAAAACTATTGGCAGCAAAAGGTTGATTATACTATTGATGTAAAATTAGATGATGTGAATCATTTTTTAAATGGCACAATTGAAATCAACTACACTAATCATTCACCCAATGCATTGCCTTTTATTTATTTTCATATTTGGCCAAATGCTTATAAAGACAATAACACTGAATTTGCGAAGCAACAAATATTATTAGGCAGAACCGATTTTTATTTTGCTAACGATAATGACCGTGGCTATATAGATAGTTTTAATTTTATAGTTGACGGAAAACCGGGTAGATTTTTATACAATGATGATACAATTGATATCGGCAAACTATTGTTAGATAAACCTTTACAGCCCAACCAATCCATAAAAATCACAACACCTTTTCGTGTAAAAATTCCGAAAACATTTTCAAGATTAGGTCATGATGGTCAGCAATATCAAATATCACAATGGTTTCCTAAACCTGCTGTTTACGATAAAAATGGTTGGAACCAAATGCCTTATTTAGATCAAGGCGAATTTTATAGTGAGTATGGTTCGTTTGATGTAAAAATAACTTTACCCAAAAATTATGTTGTAGGCGCTACTGGTGAATTACAAAACGCTGATGAAAAAATATTCATGGATACTTTAGCAGCACAAACAGCTACTTATGATGGATTTGTGTTTGATAAAAAAATTCCTAAATCGAATGATACTACCAAAACACTACATTATATAGCCAACAATGTGCATGATTTTGCATGGTTTGCCGACAAAAGATATGTAGCACTAAAAGGAAGCGTAACTTTAGAAAGCGGACGAAGTGTGAACACTTGGGTTTTGTTTACACCAAGAGGCGGAAGGTATTGGAAAAATGCTTTGCCTTATATGAATCATGCCATTGAATATTATAGCAAATGGATTGGCGAATATCCATATAATACAGTAACAGCAGTTGAAGGAAAGTTAGAGGCAGGTGGCGGAATGGAATATCCTATGGTTACAGTAATTGGCAAAGTACAATCATCAGCCATGCTTGAAACAGTTATAGTGCATGAAGTTGGACACAATTGGTTTCAGGGTGTGTTGGGCAGTAATGAGCGTATGCACCCTTGGATGGATGAAGGAATTAACTCGTATTATGAAAATAGATATTCAAAACAAATTGCTGAACCACAAAAACCAAACGTAAAAAAATCAAAAGGAATTTCAATTTCATTAGGTGGTGTAAAAGATAAAAACGGAAATACTTTAAATTATTTAGGATATGCTTTTAGTGCCTGGAAAAATGAAGACCAGCCTTGTGAACTACCATCTACCGAATATTCTTCCATCAATTATTTTGGTGATGTATATGCTAAAACCCCAATTGTGTTTAACTATTTAGCAAATACTATTGGTCAGCAAACTTTTGATAGCATCATGCATTTATATTTTGACCAATATAAATTCAAGCACCCACAACCTGACGATATAAAAAATGTATTTAATCAAAGCACAAAACAAAACATTGATTGGTTTTGGAATGATGCCATTAACAGCACAAAAAAATTTGATTTACAATTAAAAAACATTAACCGAACTATTGAAAAAATAGGTGATGCTGAATTTTTAAAAGTAACTGTTAAAAACCAAAGCAATGTTCGTACGCCTTATACCATCAGTGGTTTGCGAAATGATTCCGTTATTTCAACAATTAATTATGGAGGATTTTTAGGAGAGATGGATGTATTGTTTCCGAAAGGAAATTATTCAAAACTTGTTATTGATGCCAATCATGATATTCCTGAATTAAATCGTCAGAATAATTCAAGTAAGATTAATGGAAATTTAAGAAAAACAGAGCCATTAAAAATAGGCGGATTAGGAATTTTAAAACTACCAAATCGAAATCAAATAGCATTTGCACCAACTGTGGGATTTAATAATTATAATGGATTAATGCCAGGGTTGGTAATTACAAATCCGTTTTTACCAGGTAATAATTGGAGTTATCAATTAGTGCCTTTAATTGGTTTGAAAAATGCAAGCCTTGCCTTCACAGGTAAAATCACTAAAAATTGGAATATTGAAAATTCATTTATCAATAATATAAAAGCAGGTGTAGGAGCTAATGCTTTTGATATGAATTTTGGAACAGAAAAAAAATATGTTCGCCTTCGTCCGTTTGTTGATTTTAGTTTTAAAAATCTTCATCCATCAAATGGCATAAAGCAAAAAATAACTGTTGAAAGTTTTATTATCAGAACAGGAGAGGCGAATCAATTTACTATTGAAAATTTTTCAAAAAAAGCTACAGTAAAGCATTTTGTAGCAACATATAGTTATAATGATGACAACAAAATAGCACCACAAAAATTTAATATTCAAGCTCAAAATTTTGATAACAATTATAAATTCACAACATGGTTTGAAACAGGATTAATGTATAAAAAGAATAAATATTTCAGAGCCCGAGGTTTTGCAGGATTAGTAAGCAATGCTAAAACAAGCTTTGGCTACCATTTGCAACTCACCGGCTTTAGTGGTTTTGAAGATTATTTGTACAACAATATGTATTTAGGCAGAAATGAAAGCGATGGTGTTTTATCAAAACAACTATATATACAAGAAGGAGGATTCCGCCAGCGGTTATGGCAGCAAGATTTTAAAGAATATTCAAACCTGTTTTTAAGCAGCCTTAATTTCACTTTTGATTTACCAACGAAACTTCCGTTAGCATTATATGCTGATGTAGGAATGTATAGTTTAAAGCAACCACTAAAAAATGAGTCAGATAAAATACAATATGATGGTGGTGTGATTATTAAACTCAGTCAAAATTTTCAAATCAATCTTCCACTTTTTGCATCTAATGATTTTAAAGAAAACATCAAAACAATATATGGTTCAAAATCAAAATGGAATCAATACACTAACCGCATTACATTTATTTTTAACATCAATGAAATGAATCCTGTATCAGCAGCACAAAATTTTAAAGTAAATTAAGCTATCAAATAAATCAAAAGCTATCTTTGTAAAACCTTATCAGTAATTAAATTGATAAGGTTTTTTTAATTTATCAAAATGCAATCGCAAAAAGAATTAATAGAAAAACTAAAAAATGAAGTAGCTGAATTTAAAGCTAATTCAGCCGATGAAGTTGAAAAATTCCGTATTCGTTTTTTAGGCGCAAAAAATATCTTAAAAGATATTTATGCTGAAATGAAAAATATACCTGCCGAAAACAGAAAAGATTTTGGTGTATTGGTAAATGATTTAAAAACATTAGCCGAAAATAAATTTGAAGAATTCAAAACATTAAAAGCTGAAACATCAGGTAAAGCAAAGCAAAAACCCGATTTAAGCTTACCAGTTGATGCTGAAATTGGGAGCCGACATCCAATTTCATTGGTGCAAAATTCAATCATTGAAATATTTGGCGAAATAGGATTTGATGTAGCTGAAGCTCGTGAAATTGAAGATGATTGGCATAATTTCTCAGCATTAAATCTTCCTGAAAATCATCCTGCACGTGATATGCAAGATACATTTTTTGTGAATCAAAATCCTGATTGGATGCTGCGAACACATACCAGTAGCGTACAAGTAAGATTAATGGAAAATGCCAAACCACCATTTCGTAGCATAATGCCAGGCAGGGTTTATCGAAATGAAACTATTTCGGCAAGAGCACATTGTTATTTTCATCAGGTTGAAGGATTGTATATTGCTGAAAAAGTATCGTTTGTTGATTTAAAACAAACGCTTTATTATTTTGTAAAAAGATTTTTTGGCGATAAGGTGGAAGTGCGTTTCAGGCCAAGTTATTTTCCGTTTACTGAACCTTCAGCCGAAATGGATATTAGCTGTCAGCTATGTGGTGGCAGTGGTTGTAGCGTTTGTAAACAGAGTGGATGGGTTGAAATATTAGGTTGCGGAATGGTTCATCCAAATGTATTAACCAACTGCGGAATTGATGCTGAAAAATATTCGGGATTTGCTTTCGGAATGGGTATAGAAAGATTAACAATGCTGAAATATCAAATCAATGATTTAAGATTATTTAGTGAAAATGATATTCGATTTTTGAAACAGTTTAGTGGCGCTTAATTTAAATGGCATCAAAAAAAAACATATTAGAAATTGAACCTGATTACGATTTTGGTTTGATTGCTATTACTGCAACAGTAGCCGAATATATTTTGTGTATTTATTTAGATAAACAGTTTAACCTGCTATTGGTAAAGCAGGATTCAATATTTGTAAAAAAGAACAAACAAGAAATTGAATTTTTATTGTTTGCCTTAAACTGCGATGTTCGTCAATCTGAATTTTGTTTGATTAATAATAAATCAGAAGGAAATTATTTTTTAAGCGAAATGCGTCAAACTGATTACCTGCTTAGGTTTAGGGGTGAATGGGCAAATGATAATCATCAAAAAATAATTGATTTTTTAAAAACTATTGACGGTGTTCAAGTAGTGGTAAAAGTTGATGTAGAAACCATTAAGCAAAAAGAAATGCTCACTTTTGAATTACCCGACTTAGAATATAAATTACTGATGGCATACAGAACAAAGAGAACTAGCCCAACAAATTAATGATTAAACAAAGATACAACTATGTACAACACAACTAAAAGTCAGCAGTTATTTAATCAAGCACAACAAAGTATTCCAGGGGGAGTAAACTCACCAGTAAGAGCTTTTAAAAGCGTTGGCGGTCAGCCTATATTTATGAAATCAGCAGCAGGAGCGTATTTGACGGATGTAGATGATAATGTATATGTTGATTATATCAATTCATGGGGGCCCATGATTTTAGGTCATTGTCATCCTGAAGTGGTAGAAGCCATGGCGCAAAAAGCAAAGCATGCTATTTCGTTTGGTGCGCCAACTGAGTTAGAAATGCAAATGGCTGAATTGATAAAATCAATGGTGCCTAATGTTGATTTGATTCGATTGGTAAGCAGCGGAACAGAAGCCTGCATGAGTGCATTACGATTAGCAAGAGGATTTACTAAGAAAAATAAATTCATCAAATTTGAAGGCTGTTATCATGGTCATGCAGATGCGTTTTTAGTAAAAGCTGGCAGCGGCTTAGCTACGTTTAATATTCAAACAGTGCCTGGTATTACAGGTGGTGTAGCGAATGATACCTTAACAGCGCCTTATAATAATTTAGAAGCCGTTGAAAAATTATTTGCTGAAAACTATAATGAAATTGCAGCTATTATTTTAGAACCTGTGGCTGGCAACATGGCTTGTATATTGCCTGAACCGGGCTATGTAGAAGGCTTACGAAAAATTTGTAATGAGCATGAAGCCTTATTAATTTTTGATGAAGTGATGACAGGTTTTAGATTAGCACCCGGCGGAGCTCAAGAAAAATTAGGCGTAGAAGCTGATTTGGTTACTTACGGAAAAGTGATTGGCGGCGGAATGCCTGTAGGTGCTTTTGGTGGAAGAAAAGAAATTATGCAACACATTGCTCCGTTAGGAAGTGTTTATCAAGCTGGTACTTTAAGCGGTAATCCTATTGCTGTTACAGCAGGTTATACTACACTTTCTATCTTAAAAAACAATCCATCTATTTATCAAAATTTAGAAAACAAAGGCGAATTATTAAAAGCTAAATTGCATCAAGCATTAAACGAAAAAGGAATTACGCATACTATCAATCACATGGGAAGTATGATAAGCGTTCACTTTGGCGAACACAAAGTAATTGATTTTGAAACGGCTGCTAAATGTGATATTGCTTTGTTTAATAAATTCTTTCATCATATGCTTAACAACGGAATTTATTTACCACCATCAGCTTATGAAAGTTGGTTTTTCAGTAATTCATTAACCGAAAATGATATTGAAAAAACGATTGATGCAGTGAGGAAGTTTTAGTTTTTTTAGCCACTAAGTTCACTAAATCAATAAAACTGAAAATCTTACACAACTTCTATGTAACTAACATAGAAACTCACAATAAATAAACTCATTGAATTACAATTTGTTTATTGAGAATTCCACTTTTCGTTATTAATTGAAGTTGATAAACTCCGCTTAATAATTGTTCACAATTAATCGAAAAATTATTCTGACCTATTTTGCAATTTGTTATTTTAATATCTCTTAATTTTTGTCCCAATAAATTGAAAATTGCAATTTGTAAATTATTTTCTGTTTCGGGCAGAGAGAACCTTAATTCAAAAAAATTATTACAAGGATTGGGAAATACCACTAGCGTATTGTTT
>JBDKJJ010000004.1:0-4554 GCA_039796635.1 Bacteroidota bacterium | reverse complement strand
CCCAAGTTGTACCAATTACAATTATTGATGATGCAATCGTTGAAGGCTTAGATTCAATCATGCTACAATTATCTAGCCCAACCAATGGTGCTACAATTTTTGCTTCAGCTAAAAAGATTTATATTAAAGATAATGATACAGCGGTTGTTACATCTGTATCATTTAATAATTCATCAGTTACAAAAGCCGAAAGTGATGGCCTTGTAAATATTGGATTAACAATCAATAATCCAATCAATCAAATTATTTCACTACCATTTACAATTAGTGGAACTTGTACAGCAAACTCTGATGATACGATATTTACTTCAACACCTATAAATATTCCTGCAAATGCCACTACTGCTAATATTCAAGTTAATATAATTGATGATGCATTGCTTGAATCAACTGAAACAGTTGTTATCACCTTAGGAACTCCAACAAATGCTTCATTAGGAACTAATAAAACTTTTACAATTTCAATTACTGATAATGATGCAAATGGATTTTCATCTTTAAGTAATTCTAACAAAATTTCTATTTATCCAAATCCAACAAATGCTGCATTAATAGTGAGTTCAAAAGTTCAAATTAATAATATTGAAATAAGAAATATTTTAGGTCAAAAACAAAATGTTTTTGCCGAAAAACAAGCAGCAAATGATGTTCGTTTAATAACCGAAAATTTGCCATCAGGTATTTATTTCATTAAAGTAATTGATGAAAAAGGAATCATCTTTAATTCTAAATTTACAAAGCAATAATGTTTGCAATTGCCATTCATGGCGGAGCAGGTACGCTCAATAAAAATATGATGAGTGCCGATAAAGAACAACAATATTTATCAGCGTTAAATCGTGCTACTGAAGTAGGAAAAAAAATATTAGAAAATGGTGGAACTTCATTAGATGCTGTTGAAGCATCAGTAATTGAGTTAGAAAATTGTCCATTATTTAATGCTGGTAAAGGTGCTGTATTTAATCATAAAGGGGGGCATGAATTAGATGCATCAATTATGTTTGGGAAGAGCACTTCAGCAGGAGCAGTAGCAGGAATTAAGCATATTTCAAATCCAATTTCATTAGCAAAAGCTGTTTTACAAAAATCAAGTCATGTAATGTTAATTGGTGATGGAGCCGAGCAATTTGCCAAAGAACAAAACTTTGAATTAGTTGATCAATCGTATTTTTATAATGAATTTCGATATCAGCAATGGCAACAAATAAAAAATGAAGATAAGTTTATGCTTGATCATTCAGTTGCTGTTCAAGAAAAAAAGAAAGGCACTGTAGGTGCTGTTGCATTAGATTCATTTGGGAACTTGGCTGCTGCAACTTCAACAGGTGGCATGACTAATAAAAAATGGGGCAGAGTAGGAGATACCCCAATTATCGGAGCTGGTACTTATGCAAATAATAATACTTGTGCAGTGTCATGCACAGGTCATGGTGAATTTTTTATTGAGCAAGTTGTGGCTTATGATGTACACTGTTTGATGTTGTATAAAAATTTATCATTGATTGAAGCAACCGAATTTGTTGTAAATGATAAACTGAAAAATATAGAAGCTGAAGGAGGATTGATTGCAGTTGATAAAGCAGGTAATATTTCTTTGGTATTTAATTCCGAAGGAATGTATCGAGCAAGTTTCAAACAAGGTGATTCAGAAGTTGTCAGCAATATCTATTAATTATTTTTATTCATGTTATTTTTAATCTTATCCGTTGTTACATCAACACTACTCAATATCATTCTAAAATCATTTGCAAAGTTTGAAATAAATACTTTTCAAGCAATTGTATTTAATTATTGGGTATGCACATTCACAGGTAGTTTAATTGAAAATTATTACACATTTCAAAATGTAAATGCCATTAATCAACCCTGGTTTTTATACGCCATTATTTTAGGAGTTTCATTCATAATTCTATTTAATTTAATGGGCTGGACAGCGCAAAAATTAGGATTAGCAATTGTTTCAATTTCAAACAAACTATCGCTACTGATTCCAGTTTTGATTGCAATTGTTTATATGAATGAATCAACAACCCCCATAAAAATAACTGCAATTTTGTTAGCATTATTAGCGGTAATAATGGTTACAATTTCACCTAGTAATAATTCAGAAAAAGCAAAGAAAGATTGGTTAGTGATTTTATTACCACTTGTCTTGTTTTTTGGTAGCGGATTGAATGACACAATTGTGATTCATGTTCAAAAATCATTCTTATCAAGTATTGGAGATGATTCAAAATTTGTGATTTGGATTTTTCAATTTGCCGCATTAATTGGAAGTATAATTTTAATAAGTCAACTTTTATTAGGTAAAAGTAAATTTCAATTTAAAAATCTTGTTGCCGGAATTTGTTTAGGGATTCCAAATTATTTCAGTATGTATTATTTGGTAAAAGCATTATCAAATACAAATATGCCAAGCTCTTTGTTGTTACCAATCAACAATGTGTCAATAGTAATTGTATCAACAGTTGTAGGCATTTTTTTATTCAAAGAAAAGCTATCAAAAATTCAATTTTTAGGAATAGGATTAGCATGTTTTTCAATCATTATTTTATTTTTAAGTTGATAAAAAATAATTTTTTTTGAATAATAGTTGCACGAAAAAAAATGATTTCTATCTTTGCAGTCCCAAAACAAAAAGTTCTTTATAAAACAATGCAGGAGTAGCTCAGTTGGTAGAGCACGACCTTGCCAAGGTCGGGGTCGCGGGTTCGAGTCTCGTCTCCTGCTCACTTAAAAAAGTACAATGAAAATTGTACTTTTTTTATTGGCTTACTCGGGTGATGGAATTGGTAGACATGCGGGACTTAAAATCCCGTGGGCCGAAACGCCCGTACGGGTTCAACTCCCGTCCCGAGTACGAAATGGGACTTTTCAATAATATTTTGAGAAGTCCCGTTTTTATTTTCACCCAAAATCTTTACCTGTTCTGCATTCCAAGAGATAATAGAATTTACAGAAGGGGTTCGATAACCGTTAATTTTTGCATTGAAGGTTAAACCACTTGGAAACACTTCATTTTGGAAAGTTTGTTTTAGGTAGTATCACCAGAAGCCCACACTGTTGCAAGTTTTAATGATAAATTGCAACCATAAATTATCAAATCTCTCTAGTTCGATAAAATTATTCGCAGTTTTCCTATTCGTCTAAAAGTGCTTCCAATTGGGTAATTAATTCTTTAGAAAACTCTTCATAAATTTCGATTAAAATTGTTTTATGGTCACAACAATACTGAAAAGCTATTGAATTATATTTTACTGCATATTTATTTATATCAATTCATTGTTTTTCTCATTTTTTTATATTATTTTTATCTCGTGAAAACAACAATTAATCAACCCGAGATTACCCCTTTAACTGTTCACCCAACAGCTAATGAAATTCTTTATTTTTTAGATGAAATAAATTTGCGATTGCATCCTTCGGTTACTTCAACCCAAAAATTAATTCCAACAAAAATTCGTTGCATAGATGATAGCATTGGTGGATTTGCATTGGGTGAATTAATTGCGATTGCAGCCCGACCTGAAATGGGGAAAACACAATTATTGAGTCAGTTAGCACTTCAATTTTCAACGCAAAAATCAGTTTTAATGATGAGTGCAATTGATTCAGCAACTGAGCTATCAGTACGATTAATAAGCACAACTTTCGGCATACCTTTTGATCATATCCAATTCAACAATTTATCATTGGCTGAAAAAGAATTACTACGAAATACGGAAGTTGAATTTAAAAATAATAGATTGAAAATTGGAGCGTATAGAGGCAGTTCGGTAGAAACGCTACTTAATTTTATTATAGAGAAAATTGATACAACTGGAGTTGAAATTATTTGCATTGATGAACCAGTTTTATTACCAATAATCACATCTTCTACAAATCAATCTTCAATGATTTTTAGCTTATATCAGGGATTGAAAAACATTGCTACCGAAAAACAAGTTTGCATCGTATTTACTTGCCCTATAAAAGCAGAAGTTGAAACAGAAAGTTTTTCAAGCAGACCTCGTTTGGTTTATGTCAATAACTGTGATATATTAGAGCAAGTAGTTGATAAATTATTTTTTATGTATCGTCCTGAATACTACGATTGTGAAGTAGATGAAGATAATCAACCGCTATACAATAAAGTGGTTTTGAGCATGGCAATCAATCGCAAAGGATCGTTACACTCATGGGATATTTATCCCGATAAAAAATTCACAAGGTTTGGTGAAAAAGAAGAAATGAAAATTAAACAATCAATCTAAAAAAAAATAATATGAATTCTGGAACTAACGCACCTCAAGTTACCCCTAGCACTTTTACTGAAAATGGGAAACACGGTTTAAAAAAAGAAGATGGAACTATTTTGCTTCCAGCTGAATTCGATGATTTTATTCTTTTAAGTGGTAAACAATTGGAAATTGGAGATAGAGTGGTTGTGATTTTAAATGACAAACAAGGAATTGTAAAAATAGAAGAAGCTGGTTGGAGTTGGGTTTTAATACCTGAGTTTGATATTATTTCATACCCAAATTCAATTGTGGGTGTTAAAAAAGGAGATGTATG
>JBDKJJ010000003.1:0-2936 GCA_039796635.1 Bacteroidota bacterium | reverse complement strand
TTATACCAAGAACGTCAGCGATACGGAAAAAATTTGCTGTGTGCAGTTAGCCATAAGAATTTTGATAAATTGCTAAAAATTTGGCCTAATGCTCGTTTTATTCATTTAGTTCGCGATGGTCGAGATGTTGCTTATTCTTGTATTACAGAAATGGGTTGGTATGGCAATTTTTGGCGTGGGGTTGAATATTGGGAAAAATCGGAACGACTATGGACAGAATTACAGCCAATTATTCCAGCTAATCAAAAGATTGAGGTTACTTATGAAAATTTAATGAGCAAAACTGTAGAGACACTAACGCAAGTATGTAATTTTATTGGCATTGATTACGATCAAACAATGCTGAGTTATCCCGAAACCTCGACTTATACTTTACCCGATCCCAGTTTTATCGGACAGTGGCAACGCAAAATGTCTGAGTATGAAATTCGCTTGGTCGAGTCTCGTATTGCTGATATTTTGGTGTTGCGAGGTTATCAACTTAGTGGTTTACCACTGCTGAATGTTAATTCAACAATGAAGCAATACTTGAGATTACATGATTGGTTGAAACGAATTCAGCTACGTATAGATAAGTACAGTTTGGTTTTGATTGTATCAGACTATTTATCGCGCAATCTTGGGTTTCAACACTGGCAAAAATCGGTCAAATTACAGCTTCATGCTATTGAGAATGCCCATCTCAAATAAATTGCTAAAAAAAGAAATTAAATTAGCTAACAATTTTTCTTCAATTATTATTAAAAGTCACAAAAAATATGAACGAACAACTTGAATCAGGAATGCGTTTACCAAATTTTCTAATTATTGGTGCAGCCAAATCTGGCACAACTACTTTATATGAATATTTAAATCGACATCCACAAATTCATCTTAGCTCAATTAAAGAACCTCAATTTTTTGCAGTTGATAGTCAATACGAGCGTGGAATTGAATGGTATTCTTCACTATTTAATGGTGCTAGTCCTAATCAAATCTGTGGAGAAGCTTCAACTGATTATACTAAGCTGCCACTCTATCCCAAGACTGCCGAGCGAATTGCTCATCACTTACCTAATGTCAAAATGATTTATATTATGAGACATCCCGTAGAACGAGTATATTCTCATTATCAACATCTTCAAAGAGGACACAAAATTGAACTAACTTTCAAAGACTATATTCAGCAAAATAGTGTTTGTATTGATACAAGTTATTATATTAAACAAATTAACTACTATCTGGATATCTTCCCCAAAGAATCATTTCTATTTCTCTTAATGGAAGATTTAATTAATCATCCTGAGTCAACTTTAAGAAACATTTGTAAATTCTTGGAAATTGATGAACACGCTTCCTTAATTTCAGGAGAACAAGTTACGGCTAATAATAGTAAAACACATTTCAAAGACACAATCCGTCAGAGAATTACTTCTCCAATCCGAGCCTTACCTTTTGTAGAGACATTAAAAGACACTTTACCTCAACAATGGAGAGATTTTGCTTATAATTTATTACAAAATTCATTTTATGGCAATCAAATTAAACAACAATATTTAGTTTCCAAAATGAATGATGAAACACGCAAATGGCTACTAGATAAATTTCAGTTATCCAATCAAGAATTATCCGAATTTCTCAATCGAGATTTATCAACTTGGTCACTTTAAAATTGCTTTGAATATCTCTAATTAAATTAATTAAAAACATTATGTCTATTAATTTTACACAACAATCCGTGCTAGATACTCCCATAGCTCATTCATCTAGCAAAAATTATCCTCAATATGTTCTAATTACAGGGTCTGGTCGCTCAGGTACTACTTGGTTGGGTCAGATAATGAATATGTACCAAAACTGCATTTATAAATATGAGCCATTTTTAAACTCAAAACACACACCCTATAATGTTTGGAAAAACAAATTAAATTCCGATGATTTAGAAAAATTACGTCATGATTTTTGGTCTTTATGTTGTAGCTGTTATTATGGAGTTGATATTCCCCCTTTTCCTCCCAAAAGTTTTAGAACTCAAAGAAAAGAAATACTTCATTTTCTTTATGGATTAGGTAAACACATTAATTTGTCACAAAACTTATACGAATGGTATGGTCGTCCAAAATTAACTCAAGATATTGCTGTACTGATTAAAGATGTTAATTTTCCAATTCAAATGATGCCTCGCCTGTGTGAAGTACTGCAACCTCACGTAATTGGCTTAATTCGTAATCCTTTTGCTAATATTGCTTCTTATCTTAAAGGTGTAGAACTAAGTTTATTTGATCAAGAACGTACTCAGCAAATTAATAAACTAGAACAATTATTGGCTACTCCCGAAGGCGAGCATCTAAATCAATATCGTCAACAGCTTAAAGATATGTCTGTTGCTCAATTTGCAGCAGTACGCTGGCGTTTTCAAGTCGAACCATTAGTAGAATATGTACGCAACCATGAAAAAAGTTTTTTAGTAGTATACGAAGATTTATGTGCCGATCCTCATAACCAAGTAACTAAAATTTTTGATTTTGTAGGTTGGCAAATTGATCAAGCTGTTCATGATTTTATCGATTTATCCACTGCTGGAGAAACCAAAATTTCTCAATCTTCCAAAGCTTACTACAGTGTATACCGCGATCCAAGTAAGAGTATGTCCAAGTGGAAAAACCAGCTTACTAAAGAACAACAGGCTGATATCGCCTCAATTATAGTTGATTCACCACTAAAAAATCTATGGTCTGATTTACCGCTTTAAGTTTCGATTCTCAATTAACGAATAAGTAAATTGAATATGCAAAGTTTACAAAATGTCGGACTGGTTATTATCGGACGTAACGAGGGCGATCGCCTGCGTCGCTGTCTACTTTCGGTAATTGAACAAACAAACAATATTATTTATGTTGATTCTGGTTCAACCGACGGTAGTATTCAAATGGCTAAATCTTTAGGAGTAGAAATAG
>JBDKJJ010000002.1:0-4244 GCA_039796635.1 Bacteroidota bacterium | reverse complement strand
TTCTTTCCAATACTATCAGCTCCTAACCAACCGTACTTTTCAAGAATTGTTTTTACTTTATTAAGATTGATAGAATCTGTTTGATTCATTAGAAGAATTAGTTGGTGAATCTGATTTGATTGTAACCCGAATTTATTGATTAAACTATCTATTTGCAATCTATATTTTTGGTCATCATTATAAATAGAATCCAATTTAGCTGCTAATGGTTTGTTGATTTGTGCAAACAAAAAATGTGTTGTAAAAATGAAAGCAATTAATAAAATTATTTTCTTCATAGTTATTGTTTATAGGATATGCCTTTGCTAACACAATTTTGTTTTTGATCGTTGAGCTTGGCAATTTATCGCCGAGATTAATATCCCCACTAATCACATCATTTTCTTCTTTCCCTACTTCGGCTCCCACAATTCAACTTTGTTTCCTTCGGCATCTAAAATATGTACAAACTTACCATAATCATAGGTTTCAATTTTATCGAGAATGGTAACTCCTTCTTTTTTTAATTCCTCTACCAACGCTTCCAAATTTTCAACTCTATAATTAATCATAAATTCCTTTGCTGAAGGTTCAAAATACTTAGTAGTTTCAGCAAACGGAGTCCATTGTGTTTGAGCTTTTTTTGAGCTATCAGGTGTTTCATACCATTCAAAACTTGCACCGTAAGGATTTGCATTTAAACCCAAATGAGTTTTATACCACTCATTCATTTTTTTAGGGTCTTTGCATTTAAAAAAAATGCCGCCAATTCCAGTTACTCTTTTCATTTTAGTATTGTTATTAAAATTATTATTAGTGATAGTTTTAAAAGCAAAGCCAGCTACAAATGATATAGCCAAACCCAAAGTTAGTAAAATTGTTTTTCTCATGTTGGTATAAATTAATGTTGATTTTTTTGAAATATTTTATTTAATCATCTTTCATAATTCGTTTATCATACCTCACCTTAATCCACTCTAAGAGAGAGGAAAGGTGAATTATGAAATTGATTTATTTTATAAATGTAAAATAATTAATCGTTTTATTGAAATATAAGATTTTATAACTTAATCTTTATAATCAGCAGTTTAAAAATTACCTTTGTGTAAAGATTTTTTTATGGAACAAATAGCATTGAATAATTTATCAGCCGAGTTTATCACCATTGAAAATGAGTTTAACGCTCACAATTATCATCCACTACCTGTAGTGCTTGAAAAAGGCAAGGGCATTTATGTGTGGGATGTTGAGGGTAAAAAATATTTCGATTTTTTATCAGCTTATTCGGCTGTAAACCAAGGGCATTGTCATCCCAAAATTATTGATGCTTTTATTGACCAAGCTCAAAAACTAACCCTTACATCACGAGCTTTTCATAATAATAAATTGGGCGAATTTGCACGATACATTACCAACTTATTTGGCTACGATAAAGTATTGCCTATGAATTCAGGCGTTGAAGCCGTTGAAACTGCAATTAAGTTATGCCGAAGATGGAGTTATAAAGTAAAAGGTTTGCCTGAAAATTCAGCACAAATAATTGTATGCGAACATAATTTTCATGGCAGAACAACTGGTGTTATTTCTTTCAGCAGCGACCCTGATAGTTATGGCGGTTTTGGCCCATATATGCCTAATTATATCAAAGTGCCTTTTAATGATATTAAGGCTTTGAAAGCAGCTTTGCAACAGCCTAATGTGGCTGGTTTTTTATTTGAACCCATTCAAGGTGAAGCTGGTGTAATAGTTCCTGATAATGGTTATTTGAAAAAAGCTTATGAATTATGTAAGCAATCAAATGTGTTATTTATTGCTGATGAAATTCAAACTGGCTTATGCCGTACAGGTAAAATGTTAGCTTGTGACCATGAAAATGTTCATGCTGATATTTTGATTTTAGGAAAAGCATTAAGTGGCGGTACAATGCCAGTAAGTGCTGTATTATGCGATGATGAAATTATGCTTACCATTAAGCCAGGCGAACATGGTAGCACTTATGGCGGAAATCCTTTAGCATGTGCTGTTTCAATTGCTGCATTAGAAGTTTTGCAAAATGAAAAAATGGCTGAAAATGCTGAAAACATGGGTAAAATTTTTCGTGATAAGGTTGCGGCATTGAATCATCCTTTAATTAGGGAGGTAAGAGGCAAAGGTTTATTAAATGCTATTGAAATAAATTCGGAAGATGAAAAAATGGCTTGGAATATTTGCTTACAATTAAAAGATAACGGCTTGTTGGCTAAACCTACTCACGGCGATAAAATTAGATTTGCTCCGCCATTATGTATTACCGAAGCTGAAATGAACGAAGCTGTAAAAATTATTGCTACTACTTTTTCAAACTTTGTATTAGGATAATATGATGAAGTACTTATTTATATTGTTGTTTGTGGCAGTTAGCTTTTTTGCAAAAGCTCAGGTTGTGTTTAATACTAAATTTAGTAAAGATGCACAACTAAAAGTATGTGTGGTGAAATATGCCAGTGATGCTGATTTGATAGTTTTTCAAACCAAATTTAAAAGTGAAGTGGGCAATAATAATGGGGTTTGGTATTTCAGCGAATTTAGTAGTGATGTAAAAAAGAAAATATTCATAACACCATTTTGCAGCGATGCCGATTTGAAAATATTTTACACTAAATTTCCATCAAAAGCTGGTTGGCTAAATAAAGCCAAAATGAAATTAATGGAGTAGGCGGTTTGGTAAATAGAAAATCTAAATTAAGGAATCCACTTTATTTCTTCTACATTATTCATCTTTGAAATCATTCGGCAAAGCGTAAATAAATAATCTGATAATCTGTTCAAATATTGAATGGTAATAGGTTCTACAGGATTTTGCTCATTTAAGTTAGTTACATTTCTTTCTGCTCTTCTGCAAATACATCTAGCTATATGACAATGCGAAACAGTTGGATGACCACCCGGTAAAATGAAATGTGTCATTTGAGGTAATTGCTCATCCATTTTATCAATGTTGTTTTCTAATAACTCAATGTCTTGCTGTGTTAATTCAGGCAATTTCATTTTGTTTTTCTCAGGGTCGGCAGCTAATAATGACCCTATGATAAATAATCTATCTTGAACTTTTAAAAGCACTTCTTTTTGGTCAGGAATTGAAGGAATTAAATCAGCCACTAATCCAATATAAGAGTTTAATTCATCTACAGTGCCATAAGCATCAATGCGAATATGATGTTTAGAAACTCTTGTTCCGCCAATAAGTTGTGTTGTACCTGTATCTCCTTTTTTAGTATAAATTTTCATAGATTATAATCTATCTAATAAATCTGTCACCATATTTTTTGAACCACAATAAATAGGAGTTCGTTCATGAAATTCATTTGGTGTTAATTCTAAAATTCTTTGATTACCATTTGATGCAATGCCACCAGCTTGTTCAATAATAAATGAAATTGGATTGCATTCATATAATAATCTTAATTTACCATTTAATGCATCAGCGGTTGGTGGATACATAAAAATTCCACCTTTTAGTAAGGTACGATGAATATCAGCTACCATGCTGCCTACATAACGCAAAGCATAAGGTCGTTTTGTAGTTTTGTCAGCTTTAAAAGAATAATCAACATATTCTTGTACGCCTTTAGGAAAAGCCGAAATATTACCTAAGTTGGCTGAAATAATTTTCCCATCTTCAGGTATTTTCATATCAGGGTGTGACATACAAAATTCACCAATCGTAGTATCTAAAGTAAAGCCATTAACACCATTTCCGGTTGTATATACCAACATTGTACTTGAACCATATAAAACATAACCAGCAGCTACTTGCTGAGTGCCTGGTTGTAAAAAATCTTCACGTTTTACCTTGCAATCTTTTGAATTTCTTTTGTAGATAGAAAAAATAGTTCCAACAGGAATATTTACATCAATATTTGATGAGCCATCTAAAGGATCCATGCAAACCAAATATTGAGCTGCATCTTCATCCAAGATTATCATATCATCATTTTCTTCACTAACAATTCCGCAACATCTTTTACCACGTTGAAAGGCTGCAATAAAATGATTATTTGCAAATTCATCTAATTTTTTCACTGTTTCACCTTGAATATTTTCAGCACCTGTATCGCCTAAAATATCGGCTAATCCTGCATGATTAACTTCACGATGAACAATTTTAGCAGCCAAGCCCACACTTCTTAATAAGCCTGATAAATTCCCAGTTGCATTAGGGTGCTTATGTTCGTTGATTAAAATAAAACCATTTAAGGTTACTAGGTTTATACTTTTAGTTGAAA
>JBDKJJ010000001.1:0-10326 GCA_039796635.1 Bacteroidota bacterium | reverse complement strand
TATTAATGGAACTAAATGTTGGATTACTCATGGTATATCAAGCAATATAGCTGTAGTTATTGTAAGAACGGGTGAAGTAGGCGATAGTCATGGTATGACAGCATTTGTTGTAGAACGTGGAACACCTGGTTTTACTGCTGGTAAAAAAGAAAATAAATTAGGAATGAGAGCTAGTGAAACTGCTGAAATGATTTTTGATAATTGCAGAGTAAGTGAAAAAAATATTTTAGGAAAAGTTGGTGATGGTTTTATTCAATCCATGAAAGTATTAGATGGAGGCCGAGTTTCAATTGCAGCTCTTTCATGTGGTATTGCAAAGGGTGCTTATGATGCTAGTGTTCAGTATGCTAAAGAACGTCAGCAATTCAATCAACCAATTGCAAATTTTCAAGCTATTGCTTTTAAAATTGCTGATATGAAACAAAAAATTGAAGCTGCCGAATTACTTACATTGCAATCAGCCGATTTAAAAAACAGAGGCGAAAAAGTGACTAAGCAATCAGCATTTGCTAAATATTATGCCAGTGAAATTGCAGTAGATGTAGCTGAAGATGCAGTGCAAATATTTGGTGGATATGGCTATACAAAAGATTTTCCAGTTGAAAAATTTTGGAGAGATTCAAAACTTTGTACCATTGGCGAAGGCACTTCAGAGATTCAAAAATTAGTAATCGCCCGTGAAATTATTAAGGGCAATTAATAAAAAAAGGGCTTGAATTTTCAAGCCCTTTTTTTATTTCCTAACTTTTTTATAAAGTCTTATTACAAGCATTAGAATGATTATAAATAGAATAATTCCTACCACACCATAAACTAAACTTATCTCTTGTTTCACCACTACAAGCATTACTATTGCTAATAAAAATATGGTTGCTACTTCATTCCAAATACGTAGCTGCTGTGATGTGTATTTGAAAATATTTTTTGATTGTTGTTTATAGATGGCATGCAATGAAAAATGATAAGCATATAATCCACTTACAAAAATTAATTTTAATAAAAGCCAACGTCCGCTATCTGTAAAAATAGTTTTATCCCAATTGCCCATCAACATCACTGATGTGCCGAGTATTAATGTCAAAATAGCTGAAGGCCATGTAATGCCCAACCATAAACGTTTTATCATGATTAAAAACTGATTTGATAAAATAATTTTCTCAGTTTCAGGTTTGTCTTGTGCTTCACGGTTATAAATAAATAATCTTACTATGTAAAACAAACCGCTAAACCATGTTACTATAAAAATGATATGTAAAGCCTTTACGTATGAATAGTCCATTAATTTGAAGAAGTTTCATTAATTAAATTACAAACTGTTTTTACCCAAAGTGGTTTTGTGTTCAAGCAATCAGTAGCAGTATATTTTTCACCGCCATGATGCAAAAATATTTCCTTTGCTTCTACTTGAATTTCTTCCAATGTTTCCAAACAATCACTTACAAATGCTGGTGAAATAACTAATATTTTTTTTATTCCTTGATTCGGAAAATCTTCCAAAACCTTATCAGTAAATGGTTTCAACCATTTGTCATTTAGCCTTGATTGAAATGAAATACTGAATTTATCTTTTGGTAAGTTCAAATTTTCAGTAACCAATTTAGTAGTTTCAAATACTTGATGACGATAACAATGAGCATGTGCCTTTGATTCAATTTCACAACAATTTTCGCAACTCAAACAATGCGATTGAGTTGTATCTGATTTACGAATATGTCGTTCAGGAATACCATGATAACTAAATAAAACATGATCGTATTTTTGCGATAAATAAGGTTTGATGCTTTCAGCTAATGCATTAATATAATCAGGATGATTATAAAATGGAGCAACTGTTTTTATTTTAAAACTAAAATTATTTTTGTGGTAAGCATTCATCACATGTTCAACAGCAGTTTCAAAGCTACTCATGGCATAGTGAGGATATAAAGGCAGCATGATTACTTCTTGTAAGTTAGGTAAATCTTGTTGCATTTTTTTTAATACTGATTCAGGGGTTGGGTTAGCATATCGCATACACATATACGTTGGTAATCCAATTTCTTTTTGAACAGCTTGTGATAATTCTTTGGTGATTTGAATTAATGGTGAGCCGTTTTCAGTCCAGATGGTTTTGTATTTGGCTGCACTTTTTGCAGCTCTGAACGGAACAATAATTCCTTTTACTAAAATAGTTCGCCATGGATTTTTAATATCTATCACACGTTCATCCATTAAAAATTCATTCAAATATTTTTTTACATCTGATACTTCGCATGAGTTGGGCGAACCTAAATTCACCAACAGAATCGCTTTATTGTTTGTTTGCATTTACCTTAGTAATTATAATTATTCGTACCACTTCGTGAACCAAAATATGAATTCATATTTTTCATCTGCATCAAAATTTCTTTTGCAATCGCTTTATCAATTTGTTTTTGAAGTGGCTTTATTGGGTCAATTTGGGTTTTAACATCGCTGATTAAACTATTGAAATTTATTTTTGATAAATCATTGGGTTGAATGCCTGAAAGCGCAATATACCATGGTCCATCACTGTCTAATCGGTATTTATATACATATACATTTCCTGTATTTTTTTTGATGGAAGCTTTTTGCATCTGCAAAAAAACTATGGTATCAATTAATTTAAAATCGCCTTCCCAATATATCTGGCTTATGGTTAATTGTTTTTGATTTTTAAATTCATTTGGATAAATTGATTCAGCATGATTTTGCCCTAAGCGCCTATTTAACAAAAATGAATACATTTTGTTACAAGCAAGTTTTTTTATTAAAGTATCATTGATAGTGATTTTGTATTTAGCTAATTCAGCAATTGCATTTATTACTAAAATATTGTTTTGACTTTTTAATGCCTTATCAAAAAACTTTTTGGCACCTAAATTTTTTGAATAAAACGGAGCTAATAATTTAATGTATAGCAATAAATCTTTGTTTACATTTTCATCATTGTAATATCTGCTATATCGGTTTGCTTCCTGAGCATCCTTATCATTGCGCTGTTTCAGCATTTCTTCATCTTTTGAAAATTGTTTTTTCAATTCAATTCTTCCATCAAATAAAAGTTTTGCTGAATAGCTTTCATAATCATCGGCTTTGATCAAATTGCTATCAATAAGATTTTCAAGTAATGAATTGATATAAGGTTTGTAATCATCTAATGATGCTAATTGCAACACTTCTGGCAAAAGTATTTTAGCAGTTTTTAATGAATCATTTATTAAGTTAAACATTTCATTCATTTGCTGATTGCTTTCAAAAACTGGTGGATCATTCAACAGCATTTGTTTCAATTCAGTATATGCAGTTTTGTTGCGTAATCTGGCTAAAGCAAAAAATATTTGATTTTGAAAAATTGATGAATCATTGGTTGATTCATATAGTTCTTTTAAGCTTTTTATTAATTTAGGTTGAGCAGTGCTATCAGTAATATAGCCGAATTCAGCTAAAAGTTTTATTTTGTTTTCATAAAAATCTTTTTCATCGTATTTATACGATTTAAATGCTTTTACCAACATCGGAATTCCCTCTTCATCATATCTTAAATTACTAATCCATTGCCTTGCTTTATTTTTTGTTGATTCATTTTTGCTGTAAAAATCTTTAAAGTAAAGTTCAAGTTTATTATTCAAAATGTTTTCATAAGGTTTACTAACATAAGGTTGAACAGTGCCTAAAACAGTTGATGTAAGCTGACTTTCAGGCTCATTGATTGGGACAACAGTGAATGAATAAACTAAATAATTACTTTTAAGTGAAATTTTAACTTTCACCAATTTTGTTGAACCTGTATCAGTGTAGGCAATGTTATAACCTGTGGTGCCATCACCTAATTTAAAATAATCTTTTTGTTTTAAAATATGTGTGGTGCTATCATAATAATTTCCAATTTCATGCTGCCAAAATTTATTTAAATCTTTTGCATAAAAATAAATAGGTAGTTTTTGTGATTGAATTAAAACTGTTTCACCAGTGGTATCATTAGTAAGTTTGAAGTATTGTTTTGCTTGCCAATAATTTTCTTTTTCAACACCATTTACAAAATTATTTTTTGCATAAGCTAAATCAGAATAAGCTCGGCGAAACATGGTATCAACCTTTGGTTGCAAAGGCGATGAGCATTCAAAATGTGTAATGGCGTCATTTATTTTTAGGTTTGCTCTATATTCAAACGGCAAAAAATTTAAACTATTAAAATATTTGTTGGCAGCTATTTCATCATGTGATGAAGAGTGAAACATTAGCGTATAATAATGCGGCCCTCTTATTATATTTCGTGAAAAGAGATAAGAACTATCAGTTAATTTGTAGCAGCATTGTGATGTGTTGTAATTACTAATATTTGCAAATTTTTTATTTACCATGTATTGAATGGGTTCACTTTGATAAATGCTAATATTCATTAATTCTAATTCGGTGCTATCATCTTTTATATCATAAAAATTATATCGGTTTGATAGCCATAAACCAAATGAATTTTTATTTGTAAAATCTACTGTTTCATATTCCCATCTATCAATACCATCTTTTGTACTTTGATTATAATAACAAATGGGTTGATGTGGCATTGTGATTGAAAATCCTGCGTTTTTAGGAGTGATTATTTGATAATTAGCTTGATTTGGTTTGGGTAATAATTTTATTGAATTAAAAAAACTATCGGCTTCAGAGCCATTTAAAATATAATCATTTGGGCCACTCATTTTGAAAACAATTGCTTCATTTGGCAACACAAAAATTTGATAACGTTGTATATCGCCACGTCTTGTTTTATTGGTGATAGCAAATCCATCATAACCATTGTTTGTTATTTTTTTCTTTGAAATTATTTTACCAGGAATATTTTCATAAAGCAAACTATCCATTTTATTTAGTACTGATTTTTCATCATCACCAATGAAATTAGCATGGGTTCTTAATCGTGCAATTACATAATATGAACCATTAGCCATATCTGAATATTGTTTGGTATCTAAATATCTTGAACCGCCCATATCATAAGGTTTACCAGGCATTGCTACTTGATACATTCCATCTTCACTTGAATAATTTTTGAATGAAATTGGGCAACGCATTTTTTCAATTTCTTCTTTTTGCTTTGCATCACGTTCAATCATTTTGATGGGTCGAAGTTTATAACCTTTCTTACGCAATAATTCAATCACACCATTCTCACCAGGTAAATGAGCTGAACCAACACCAACAAATAATGAAAAGCCATTTTTAATTATTGTATCCATTGAATTAGCTTGAATAACATTTCTATCATGCAAAAAATGTTTGATGTAAGCATCACTTTGTTGAATCACTTTTTCTAATGAATCCAAAGCATCTAAATCTTGATTACGATAAGCTTCTTCAATTTTTTCATTAAGCTTTGAAGTGTTGCCAATATCTTTTGCTTTCTTTTTTTCTCTTAATTCATTGTTGTATGATTCAATTTGCATGATGTCACTCACTTTCAATTTTTCCATTCCTGTAGCACGTTTGCCTAATTTTTTTCCTGCTTGATAGATGTATAAATCCAAAAATGTATCTTCTTCATAATCTTCATTATACTTATTGTAATTTCTGTATAAAAGATTATTGATAACCGAAGGCTGAACTTTAAGTAACGTTTGCAAATTCGATTCATATTTTTCTAACTCAACACTTCCTGATGAAAGCGTTGACCTATAAACAGTTGAAGTATATTTGTATAAATCATTTTTTTCGTTTTCGGCTTTTATCATATCCGTTTGCCAATTGTCAGGATTAAGCTCTAAGCCAACCTTGTCAACACTTTTTAAGGCATAAAAAAATGAATCACTTAAATTAAATACAAGCTTTTTACTCACATGCATAGTGCCATATAAATATGATTTTTTCTTCATTCCGTTACCTGAAATTTCCCAAAGCAAGGCAGGATATTTTTTAGATGATTTATTTTTTTGAGCAAATAAAAATGATGAAGTTGTTAATGTAGCGATGAATACAATTAACAATCCTATGAAATATTTTTTCATGTAAAAGTTGTTTTTAAATTAATGCATAAAAGCATATTGAATCAAGTTAGCGCCCATTTGTAAAGCAGCTAAATGTTTTTCAGGTGTATCATGATGAACAGATGAATCTTCCCATCCATCGCCTAAATCACATTCAGAAGAATAAAAAACTACAAGCCTACCTTTATAAATTAATCCATATCCTTTTGCAGGTTTATTATCATGCTCATGAATTTTAGGCAAACCGTTATTGAAGTTATATTTTTGATGATATACAGAATGTGAAAACGGAAGTTCAATTAATTCTAATTCAGGAAAAACCTTTTTTAATGAGGGTCTTACAAAAGGATCCATTCCATAATTATCATCAATATGCCAAAAGCCACCTGCCATTAACCACGTTCTCATATTTTTTGCATCAGCATCACTCAATGTAATATTACCATGCCCAGTGGTATGCACAAATGCGTAATTAAATAATTCAGTACTTCCCACTTCAACTACTGAATTATCAGCATCAACATTTATTTTTAAATTCTCTTTTACAAATGCTGCTAAATTGGGTAATGATGTTGGGTTAGCATACCAATCACCGCCACCACTATATTTAAGCAAACCTAATTTTAATGGCGGATTTGTTGTGAAGCCGCTACCTACAAAAACAATAATTAAGCAAACTAATAGTAATACTTTTTTCATTCGTTAATTTTAATAATCGTAAAAATAAGAAGAGCCGCAAAATATTTACGGCCCTTGATGTTTTTTTATTTAACTAAATTTAAAAGTATTTAGTATCAATCTTTCATCCATTTTTTTATGGCAGTGTTTCCAAGCTCATTAGTGCATCTTACAGCATAAATTCCTTTGGCAAAATTTGAAGTAGAAATTGAAATGTTTTTTCCTGATTTATGATTTTCAGAATAAATCACCTGGCCATTAACATTGATTATTTCAATTGTTAAGTCGTTTGAAAATCCATCCAATAAATTAATGTTTAAAGTTGAATTTGAATTGTTGTGAAATGCGTTGAACAATTTATTTTCATTAGCATCATCAATGCCATTTACAATTGCTTTTATAGAAATAGTATCATCATCTGAGCATCCATTTTTTGAAACAGTTAAAGTAACTAAAAAATAGCCATTGCTGGTATAGGAATGAATAGGATGTTGTGTTGTACTTGTTTGACCATCACCAAATGACCAAAAGAAGCTACTTGGTGTACCGCTTGATTGATTTACAAATGAATAATTTGGACCAATATTATTATAAATAAAATTAGCAATCGGCAATGGCGTAACAATTAAATTTTTACTAACTACAACTGACGGACATCCATTTTCAGTCACTTGTAAATTTACTGATTTTGAACCAACGGTGCTCCAATTTGCATAAACAGGTCCTTGGTTTCCGCCAGTAGTAGCCGTAGGCGCTGGATTGAATGACCAAGTATAAGTTGCTGTAGGTTTTGCGTTGCCACTATAAATTATTATAGTATTATGCGAAACACAAATGGTATCAATTAAATTGAAATCGGCTATTGGTGTTTCAAATACTTCAATTGAATCTAAATAGGTAGCTGAAGTACCACCTGAATTCGAAGTTTGTAAAGTGATATAATATTTACCAGCAATTTGGGCTGTAATAGTAGGATTTTGATTGCTTGAAAGTGCAGGTATTGCTGGATGATTAAGTGTATCAGGTGATATAAAACGCCATGACCAGTTGGTTGGTGAATTTTGACTTGCATCAGTAAACAAAATTGAATTACCTGAGCAGTTTGGCCCTACTGGAGATATGAAGGATGCAATAGGTGCAAAACAATTGCTTACTTGAACGCAAGGATTCATTGCAGTACTACTAACATTGCATCCTGCTTTAATTGTTTTTGCTGTAGCTGATATACATTTAAAGCCGGGTTGCCCCCAACTTACCAAATAAGGACCAGCCCCACTTCCGGTGCTTGAATAGCCGCTACCGAAACTAAAAACATAATTTTTTAAATTAGGTGCACTTGTGTTTACAACAATTTGATTATTAAAACATACTGTAGTGTTACTGGCTATTATATTCATGGTAGGTATGGTATCTACAAGCACAACAACAGTGTCAAATGAGAAACATGTATTAGTGGCATTTGATACCTTAAGATAATACGAAGTAGTGCTTGTGGGCATAACCGATGGATTTGAAACCGCAGGAACGAAATTTGAATTAGAGGTAGTCCAAGCATAAGTCATACCTGCTGCTGCTGAACTTCCAAGTGTTACTCCGAGGTTACTCGGACATAACGCTGTATCAATTCCAGCAAATGCATTTGATACAGTACCAACTGTTATTAATGTTGTCATGCTATCAAATTTTACCCCTGCACTATCTATAATGTATAACATTGTAAAATTTCCTGATGTTGAGTAAGCATGAAATTCAGAAACAGAATTTCCGTCTGGTGTTCCATCTCCCCATACCCATCTGTAACCTGTAATAACTCCTGTTGAATTATCTACATAATTTAAAGTATCATTAATACAAGTTTTTAATGATGATGTGTTTAAACCTGTGCTAACTGCAGCTGTTGGCTGCGAAACAAATATAGCATGTAATACATTAGGGCCGCATCCATTAATGGTAACTAAACTAGTTGTGCTGTCAATTAATCCTCTACTATCAGTTACTATCAGTTTTACGTTATAAAAACCGGTAATAGGAAACTGAACATTAAAAGGCCCTTGTCCATTAAAACTTGATGGAATAGGATTGATACCACCAACTCCTGTTAATTTCCACTGCCAATCAATAATATTACCACCACTTGTGTTGCTATGGTCATGAATAGTAAATAATGTATTATGGCAATATCTTGATGGAGTTAAATTTGTGTTTAAAGAATCAACACTAAATAATGCTGCTGGATTTGAACAAGATTGAATCTGAACTGTGTCTTTATATACAGGAGATGTACAACCGAAGCCAGTGGCAGTCATACTAAAAATCACATTACCTAAGCTATTTGGTAATGTAATTGGATACGGCCCCTGAGCTGAAAGTGGCGTTAGTGCTGTTGCCGTTGAATAACTTGGTGTATAGGTTACACTTGCATTAGGGTTATTTAACTGTAATGTATCCCTTCCGCCTGGGCAGCCTGGTTTCACGGTAGCATGAAATGAAGCATCGGGGTAATTAATAACCGTTATAGTTTTTATTTTAGTGCTATATGTGCAAGGCATATTAGTGATAGGATTTACAGTTGATAAAGTATATACTACTTGGTAAGTTCCTGCTGTTGTATAAGTTTTATTTACTGTAGGTTGTACTGATGTAAAAACACCTGAATTGCCTTGTCCGGTTCCAAAATTATAACCTGCACCAATAATTACTGAACCATTATTAGTGGCTGAATCTACAAAAGTTACTTGTGTGCCTACACATACTGTATCATTTGGTAAAATATGAAAATTAGCTACTGGTGCTACACTGCTTGCTGGTAAGAAAAAGCTTGCGGTTGCCACATCATCGCCATTAGAACCAGCACCATCACCATAAACCCCTACTAATGAAAAGTTGATGTTGCCTACATTTGTTGCAGGCGCAGTCCATTGAAAACTCCAAGTACTTGTGCTATTTGCATTTTTGTGTGATACTTCACATGCTCCATTGGCACCTAATGTATTTACTTGAGTACGTATTGGGTCTGAACTAGGGTGGGTTAATGTAAAAGTACCAGCACCAACATTTGATGCATCTACTGCATCCATTTCAAATCCATATCTTGGGCTGCTATTTCCTGTGCCTGATACATTTACTTGTATGTCATAGGTGCATCCAGGCACATATGAAGATGCTTGAACAGTAGTTCCTTGATAGTAAAAAACATATCCAATTGAACCTGAACCGCCGCCACCTCCATGACATGAAGAACAAGTTCCACTACTTAAAGCTGAACCTGTTTTTTGAGTAGGGGGAGCTAATGAGTTGGTTAATGAATAGTCATAATTCAGTAGTAGAATGCAAAGAATCAAAAAAGCTGAAATTAGAATTTTGAATTTCATGTTTTAAAGTATTAAGATATATTGAAGACAATTTTTAAAATGAAAAAACGCAATGTTTTTGAATTTTTTTTATGTTGCAAATTAAGTAGAAATATCAATTTAACAAATAGTATGAACATAAAAAAAGCGATACAACTCATGTTAATTTGTATCGCTTTTTTTATAATTGATTTTGTTATTTACCAAAAGGCAATCCTTTCATCATTCTGCCAGCGCTTTGCATTTTGTTCATGTTTTTCATCATTTTTCGCATTTCTTCAAATTGCTTTAAGAAATTATTTACTTCTTGAATT